>NZ_JAUORY010000017.1:0-103217 GCF_030548145.1 Aliiglaciecola sp. 2_MG-2023 | reverse complement strand
GCGGAGTGGACGGGACTCGAACCCGCGACCCCCGGCGTGACAGGCCGGTATTCTAACCAACTGAACTACCACTCCGCTGACCTATTGAAGCGCTGTTAACTAGTTTTGTATAACCCCCTAGTCAACCGCGGCGCAGATAATAAGGGTTCACTATTGGCGAGTCAACCAGTTTTTTCGTATATCCTAACCTTATCCATCTATTTGTTTTAATTTTGTGCAAAAGTGTCAAAGTTGCTCAATAAATACACGCCATTTATCGACCTATGGCGATAACGCATTTATTGGTTTAATCCTTTTTGGGAATAGAAAGATCGATAATTCCGCTTTCTTCACTATTCTCCTTGCTTGGAGTAATTTCTGGCTGTTGAACGTTTTTCTTCGAAAACTTATTTTTAATTTTATCAAGCATACCGACTTTTTGACTTTCAAGTTGGGTGTTTTCTGGGTCTTTCGGTTTTTTAGGCGGTTTTAAATATAACCACAAAGTCACACAGCCAATAACAATGATGATGAAATTAATTCCGATAATTAGCCCCCAGAACATCAATTGTGACATTTGCTGTTCTTCAGGCTCTGGTTGACTAGATGGCGGAGATTGTTCTAACTGTGAGCTTGCATCAATATTATTTTGACCATCAGCCCCAGTCGTTTGCATTTGCGGCTCAATTACCACCTCAGGTTCTTCTACTAAATATGTATACTCTGGTACATCTAAGATGAAGTCCCGACCACTTTTGGTATTGCCATAAGCAGTTAGTTTGATGCGGTAGACGCCAGACTCATAATTAACAATTAAATATTCTCGTGCATTTGGCGTTTGTTCTGTTAATGAAAAGTTTTGTACATCACCATTTGGGAAACGTACTTTGCCATCAATCAACAGCGAATTCATATCTACGTATTCTCGCTCAGCATCAATCACCAATTTGTGATATCCATCCCCTCCTCCATCTTCGATCATACTAATCTTTATTGGATTTGGATAAAGCATCAGCGGCGGATCAACCTGTTCTCTGGTGAGCATGGGGGTATTTACCACAAACACCGGTGTCCACTCACCGTTGGCTACCGATAAATTAAATTGTCCAGTAAAGACTCCGTCTAGCGGCGTTTCATCCATACCGCGACCATTATCTTCAAAGGTCGCAATAGTCGCGACTTCAGCACCAAAATTGTTGTAGTTGGGATTATTTGTACTTACAAATTTGATTTCCAAGGAAACAACATCGCGAAATTCAGTGCTGTCAATAGGTTCACCGCCATTGGTTAATTGCGCGCTTTGCTTTAAGATTTCCCCTGAAAATAGCACATCAGGAAGCGGTTTTGCGTGAAGTTCAATATCGGTTATCACCATCACTCGGCTATCAGGCAATATTTGCCCTACAGCCTGCCATGGACCGGGAGTGGGATTTTTGATGTTGACCAGATCATAAGTCGCCGCGTCATACCAAAAAATATTCTCGCCATCGGCGTCCGCTTCAAATATTTTTGAGCCATCGGGTTTTACAAGAACAACAGGAGCGCTGCCAAATTCACGAAAAAATACCATTGTGATTTCATCTACTTGGTAATCTATCCGGAAGCGATTTTGCAATAGCTTTATACTATTGTGATATTGATCACCTAATTCATGAAGTGGTTGCTGATTTTCTGCCGCAGGGGTTTGGGCATAAATTTGAGTTATGCTAAAAAGTGACAGCAATACAATTGCTGTCCAATGACCGATTAACTTAATTTGGCTGACGCCAGATACAAGAACCACTGCTGTCCTCTACAAGTTTTAAACGTGCTTGATGTTGTTCTAATTCATCGGCAGATGCTTGAATAACCTTGAATGGTTTTCGGTTTGGATCTAGACGTTGAATGATGTTTGCATTGTTATTGTTATTTTCATTTGCTTTATTGCCACTTAAATTTAAATCTGTTTGCCCGCCGGTCATCAACAAATAAACATCAGCCAGAATTTCTGAATCCAGCAAAGCGCCGTGCAATTCACGATGGGAATTATCTATTCCATAGCGCTTACAAAGAGCATCCAAATTATTTTTTTGCCCTGGATGTAACTCTCTGGCCAAGGCTAAGGTATCCAGAACAGTACAGATTTCTCTGCTTTTAATTGGGTTGATAGCATTCATCAACTGAAATTCATGATCCATAAAGCCGATATCAAAAGGCGCATTATGAATAACTAACTGGGCACCACGAATAAAATCAACGAAGCCTTGGCATATTTCTCTAAATTTGGGTTTATCTGCGAGAAATTCATTCGTTATACCGTGAACTTCTATGGCTTCTGCTTCTACAATACGTTCTGGATTTATGTACACATGAAAATGGTTGCCGGTAAGTTTACGGTTAACGAGCTCAACACAACCTATTTCAATTACCCTGTGACCCTGTTTAGGATCGATACCGGTAGTTTCCGTATCTAAAACGATTTGACGCATTTATATCAACTCAAGTGGAATTAGTAGTAGCAATCATTATACTTGCCTGTAACTTTAAATCACGAATATTTCCATGAAGCATATTACAATTTATACAGATGGCTCTTGTCTTGGTAATCCTGGCCCTGGCGGTTACGGTGCAGTTCTTAAGTTTAATCAGCATGATAAAGAAATAAGCCAAGGCTTTAAGCATACAACGAATAACCGTATGGAGCTATTAGCCGCAATCGAAGCCTTGAACACCCTCACAGAGCCTTGTCAGGTGACGCTCACTACCGATAGTCAGTATGTTAAAAACGGCATAAATCAATGGATAAAAAACTGGAAGAAAAATGGCTGGCGCACGTCAGACAAAAAACCAGTTAAAAATGCAGATTTATGGAAGAGACTTGATGAGCAAGCGCAAAAACATACGATAAAGTGGGAATGGGTCAAGGGGCACTCAGGACACCCAGAAAACGAGCGCTGTGATGTGTTAGCCAGAACCGCTGCCGAATCCTCGAATTTACTGGAAGACAGCGGTTTTCAATAACCTAATGCGAATTGTCTAAGAAGCAGGGGCCGTCCCCTGCTACCAAGTACAAATTAATTTGCCAATAGTGTCATTGTCTTCCATTCGAGTATGCGCCTCAGTAATCTTCTCAACGGCATAAACGGTATCAATTACAGGCTTCAATTTTCCAGTCTTAAATTCGTCTAAAAATCTTTGGCTAAACTCCGTAATTAACTTCGTTTTATACTCATCGCTGCGATTTCTGAGAGTAGACCCTTGGATTTTTGCTCGCTTACCTAACAATAAGCCCATATCCAAGTTATCGCCAAAGCGACCATTTAGCATGGCTAACTGAATAATACAGCCATCCATATTTAGCACTTTCAAACTGCGATTAGTGTATTCAGCGCCGATAAAGTCGATAACCACATCGGCTTTAAACCCCGTAGACGATAACGCATCGGCAAAGTCTTGCTGCTGATAGTTAACTAATGTACCTGCACCTAAATCAGCGCAGACTTGTAACTTTTCAGGAGAAGACGCAGTTACCGCAATGCTGGCACCGATCAAATTAGCCAGTTGAATTGCAGCAAGTCCTACTCCACTTGCGCCAGCATGGATTAATGCAGACTGACCTTGTTTAAGTTGACCAATATCACAAAGACTTTGATAAGCCGTTAAAAAGACTTCAGCAATGCCCGCCGCTTCAGCACAACTTAAGTTGTCAGGGGTTTTAAACACATGGTCACTCAGAATTTTGGCGTATTGCGCATAACCGCCGCCTGCCACTAATCCAAATACCCGCTCACCTTCTTTTACCGTTGTGACATTACTGCCCACGGCCACCACAACACCGGCAATTTCCAAACCTAAAATTTCACTTTCACCTTTAGGCGGTGGATATTTTCCTTGGCGTTGCAAAGTGTCAGCTCTATTTACGCCAAAAGCATTAACTTTAACTAACACTTCGTTTGATTCAATTGTGGGGATAGTAGTGCTATTCATTTTAAGGGACTTCGGTGACTCACCTTTTTCAAAATCCACAAATGTCATACTCTGTTGACTGTTCAAAAATTACTCCATATGTAAAAAATAGAATCGAATTTAGCTATCATATAGTGACTGCTGTACAATCTCAAAATTAGTCAATTTTGGAATTATTATGAGTGCATCTGTCATTCTACACCCCGGCCGGGAAAAATCTTTATTACGTAGACATCCGTGGATATTTAACAGTGCTATCAAAGAACACAAAGGCGTTGTTCGTAATGGCGACACCGTAGATATATTCAGTGGTGAAGGTGAATTTCTTGCCAAAGGAGCATGGTCTACTGAGTCGCAGATCCAATTGCGGGTTTGGACATTTGATCGCCAAGAAGTGGTCGACAACGGTTTCTTTTTGCGAAAACTAGATCAAGCGATAGCATTGAGAGAGTCAATTGTATTAAAACACGGTTTAACCGGATATCGAATAGTCGCGGCTGAATCCGACGGTTTGCCGGGTATCACTATCGATAAATATGCCAACGTTATCGTCTGCCAATTACTCTCAGCTGGTGCTGAAAAGCACCGCAAAAAAATAGTTTGGGCATTAAACAAACGCTTTCCTGATTGCAGTATTTTAGAACGCAGTGATGTAGCAGTTAGAGCAAAGGAAGGCTTGCCAGAACTTGTTCAAACCTTACATGGTGATGTACCCGATGAGGTCATTATTGAAGAAAATGGGGTAAAAATCATTGTCGACCTCATTCAAGGACATAAAACTGGGTTTTATCTAGATCAACGAGATAACCGCGCCATTGCCGGAAGTTATGCTGACAATAAGAGTGTATTAAATTGTTTTAGTTATACTGGAACATTTGCCTGTTACGCCCTCAAAGGTGGTGCTAATAGCGTAGTCAATATGGATGTATCTGAAAATGCGTTAGCAACAGCCAAGCGAAATCTTGAAATAAATAAGCTAGATATATCTAAAGCGAGTTTCGTTAAAAAAGACGTGTTTGAAGCCTTGAGGGAATATCGTGACAATGGCACAACCTTCGACATGATCGTGCTTGACCCACCTAAATTTGTTGACTCTAAAGCATCTTTAAATAGAGCCTGTCGAGGATATAAAGACATTAATATGCTGGCAATGAAAATTCTCAATCCGGGCGGCATACTGTTAACCTTCAGTTGTTCAGGACTTTTGTCTTCCGATTTATTTCAAAAAGTGGTGGCAGATGCTGCTTTAGATGCGAATAAAACCATACATTTTTTGGAAAGATTAGGGCAAGCTCCCGATCATCCAGTTGCCAGTAATTACCCAGAGGGTTTTTATTTAAAAGGGTTGGTTTGCAGAGTAAGTTAACTAAATTTGCAATATAAATAGCTAAAAGACCAAGTACATTATGCTGCTTGGTCGTTTAGCCAAAATGCTTGTTAATTCATTTCGATGATTTCAACACCAATAATACAACTACTATCTGTGCTGCTATCACAGCGAACAACTTTCGCTTTAGCACTTAGAGAAGGTATTTGACTGCTGGTCGATTCAATCGCGACGTCAACAAGTGTTCCTATTTCAACAGACTCTTCCTCAACTTCAAAAGACATGCCTGTGGCACTAATGTCCTTGCAAACTGCAGGCATAGAACGAGTCGATTCGTCATCGTGAACTGTCAACTCACAGGGTGAGTTCAACATCATCCGAAAAAAGTTTCGCTTGTCATCGTATCCCAACATCTTTTACCTCATCCTAACTATAAACACCTATCACTTTTATAGGGTGCATCTGCTATAAAGTCAACGAACATCGTTTAAAATGATAGCAATTGGTTTTCAATGCGCTTCATAGAAATCGGCATCGGTGTACCAAGTTGCTGAGCAAAAAAGGAAATACGCAACTCTTCTATCATCCAGCGAACAAATGCTAAGTCAGCAGGCACGGGTTTACCGTCTGGTATTTTGCTCAATGCGGCATTAAATCGAGATTGCACTTTTTCGATATTAAGCTGGTGCAACCGGTCTTTGTTAGGATCTATCGGTAATTTTTCCAAACGCCTAACAATACCTTTGATATAGCGATTCCAATCGTCAATTTTCTCAATACCAAATTGCGTGATAAAACCAGGGAAAACCAAAGAATTCAAATGTTGTTTTATATCCCCATGGGCACTAATCATATTAAGCGCTACATTACCTTTTAATTTCTTTTGGACCTGATGAGCTTGGGTTAAACCGACTTCCACTTTTTTGGCAATATCCAAGACTACATCATTGATATCTTTTCTGACGTAATCTCGAGCTTGATTAAACACCTCGGGTGAACGGATTTGCACATTATTATCACTCTCAAAACGCGTTATCAGGTGATCTACTCCGGCCTCGATACAATCGTTAATTAGCGCTTGTATTTGCCCAAAAGGATTAAAGTACAAACCCAACTTAGCTTTATTTGGTAGTTTTTCTTTTAGATAACTTAGCGGCGATGGAATGTTCAACATGATTAAACGTCGAAGACCTTGTCGATGCATGTTTAATGCCTTTTCGGGGCTTTCGAACAACTTAATGGCGACACTCTTTTTATCATCCACTAATGCCGGATAGGCCTTTACTTCGTACCCCTGAGAGTTATCGATATATTCTTCTTCAAGCGCTGTAAAATCCCACTGAGTTAGTCCGCTTTTTTCAATTTCTGGAGAAGCCGCCTGTTTTAAGGTGCTACTTATCTTTTCTTGCAAACCATATTTGAGAACGTGTAAATCACGCCCCTGTTTAAGTAAATTTCCCTTGCCATCGACCACTTTGAAATTGAACTTTAAATGATTAGGCAACGACTGCCATTGCCATTCTTCTTCAGCAACATTCACCCCGGTCATTTTTAGTAGTTTTTTGCTTAACGCGGTCAAAAATGGCAATGGATGGCCTTTATTATCTTTTGACTGCATATCTAACATACAAGCATCGGCAAAATTAGGAGCAGGCACAAAATTACGCCTTAACCGTTTGGGGAGCGATTTAATTAATGTCACAATTAATTCATGGCGAAACCCAGGAATAAGCCAGTCGAAGCCATTTTCTTCAAGCTGATTTAAAATCGGTAATGGAATGATTAAGCTAACACCATCATCAATTTGATTGGGTTCAAAACAATAGGTTAATTTCAGATTTAAATTATTTTGCTGCCAACTATCAGGGAAGTTGAGCTCATTAACTTGTTCCGCTTGGTGTTTTTTTAGTTGCTCAGGATCGTACTTCAAACTTTCTTGAACACTAGACTCAGCTTTGTTCCACCATTTTTTGAAGCCGCTTTCGCTACACACATGCTTTGGAATAGTTTGTTCGTAAAATGCCACCAACTCTTGTTCATCGACTAATACGTCGCGACGGCGGGATTTTTCTTCGAGTAATTGTATGTCCTCGATTAACGATTGGTTATAGTGAATAAAGTTGTAAGACAACTTTGTATCCGCATTCACTAATGCTTCTCTAATAAAAATTTCACGACTGATATCAGGATCTATTTGACTAAAATTAACATGTCGATTGCTTACTATAGTCAAGCCAAACAGTAGCACTTTTTCCAGTGCTTGCACTGCCCCACGTTTTTTCGACCAGACAGGTTCACTATATTGATACTTGGTTAAATGTTTAGCTAGGGGCTCTATCCATTCGGGTTCAATTTTAGCGGCAACACGCCCAAATAATCGGGAGGTTTCCACCAGTTCAGCGACCATTGTCCATTTAGGTGGTTTTTTCGATAAGTTTGAGCCAGGGAAGATTAAAAACTTAGATCCCCTAGCCCCCTCAAATTCTCGTTCTTTATCTTTAAAACCAATATGAGATAAAAGCCCAGAGAGGATAGCTTTATGAACATCATCAAAATCAGCTTCTTGTTTATTTAACCTAAAACCAACTTCGACTATGGATTTTTTAAGTTGGCTGACGACATCTTGCCACTCACGCATTCTAAGATAATTAATAAAATGTGTGCGACACCACTTACGCAATTGATTCGCGGTTAACTCTTTTTGTTGTAATTTGAAGTCTTGCCATAAATTTAACAGAGCAACAAAATCAGACTGCTTATCTGCATACTTCTCATGTTGTTGATCCGCCGCTGCACGTTTATCTTGTGGTCGCTCTCTTGGGTCTTGAATACTCAAGCCTGCAGCAATGATGATTAACTCAGACACACAATTATTGTGACCTGCTTCGACTACCATTCTAGCGTAACGAGGGTCTACTGGTAACTTTGCAATTTGACGCCCAGTCTCGGTCAAACTCAATTTACCGTGACGCTTTTCAACCGCAGTGAGCTCTTCTAAGAGACGAAATCCATCGTTGATAAACCGATTATCTGGAGGCTGAACAAATGGAAAATCTTGTATATCTCCGAGCTTTAACGATAGCATTTGCAAAATGACGGATGCTAGATTGGTTCTAAGAATTTCCGGATCGGTGAACTCCGGACGCCCATTAAAATCGTCTTCTGAATATAAACGAATACAAATCCCTTCGGAGACTCGACCACACCGACCAGCACGTTGATTAGCAGAGGCTTGAGAAATGGCTTCAATTGGTAATCTTTGTACCTTGCTTCGGTAACTGTAGCGAGACAATCTTGCAAATCCGGGATCAATCACATATTTGATACCAGGCACAGTCAAAGAAGTTTCAGCCACATTTGTCGCCAGCACTATTCGACGATTGCCATGAGATTGGAAAATGCGATTTTGTTCCGCCACCGATAGTCGAGCATAAAGAGGCAGTATTTCTGTGGCTTTGTAATTCTGTTTACTCAGGGCGTCAGCCGTGTCTCGAATTTCTCGCTCACCACTTAGAAAAACCAGGATATCCCCTCGCTTTTCGCGACTTAATTCATCAACGGCTTGGATAATTCCTTGAATTTGATCACTGTCTTCATCATTGTCTTGAAGTGGGTTATAACGTATTTCAACTGGGTAACTACGTCCGCTAACTTGGATAATAGGGGCATTGTTAAAGTGTTTTGAGAAACGCTCAGGGTCGATAGTGGCTGAAGTTATGATTAATTTGAGTTCAGGGCGTTTGGGTAATAATTGTTTCAAATACCCCAAAATAAAATCTATGTTTAGACTGCGCTCATGAGCTTCATCAATGATTAATGTATCGTATTTACTTAAAAACCTATCCGCTTGCATTTCAGCAAGTAAAATACCATCCGTCATTAACTTGATGTAAGTATCATCACCAACCTGATCAGAAAAACGTACTTTAAATCCAACTTTTTCACCGACAGTCGTCCCCAACTCCTCGGCGATACGTCCGGCAACAGTTCTGGCAGCTAAGCGCCTTGGTTGAGTATGACCAATAAGGCCATCTACTCCGCGACCGAGTTGTAGACAAATCTTAGGTATCTGGGTGGTTTTCCCCGACCCTGTTTCGCCAGCAATAATAACAACTTGATGATTAGCAATAGCATCACTAATCGCATCTTTATGTTCGCTCACCGGCAAATCTGGATACTCTATATCCGGAATATTCTGCAATTTGAACTGGCGAACGCGTTTGGACTCCTCAATGGCAGTAGCAATTGCTTGCCACTGAGAGTCATTACTTTTGCCTGAAACTAAACGATTCAATCGTTTTTGAAGTCGAAAAATATCACTACCAAGGCAATCTTGTAACTGCTTTTGCAGCTCCTCGCGATTTGGAACGGCTGTATTTTGATTATTGGACAATATATTCTCAAAAAATTCGATGCTTTAAAACGCAACGGATCCTAGAAGAAACGCCAACAAATTTCCAGCAAAGTGAGCTATAAAACGGTTTTAAGCTCGTTTATATCCATCTCGCAGTTGCACATCGATAGCATAAAGGACATCAGCACGACTTATGGTGCCGATAAAATAACCATCATCGTCAACCACAGGATACAATTTAGTGCCTTCATTCAAAAAGCGTTGCGCCACTTCAATAATCGAATCATAGGATTTCACCGCCAAAACATCGGTTTTCATAATGTCTTTTACACGGGCTACTTGTTCTCGGTAATAACTCGAGGTAATCATACGAGCAATACAGTCTTTTTCCGACAAGAATCCGACTACTTTGTTGCGAGGATTGAGCACTGCCCCACCAGATTGCTTGCCTGTTAAAAGGCGTTCAACCGCCTCAGCGACAGGCATTTCATCGGTGAATGTAACAGGCCGCCGATTCATATAATGATTTACTTTTAATGATTCCACCCTTTCTCCTTAGCTTCGAAAGTGTTTTGTTTAGTTATCAATTTAATGATTAAACCGATCGCCTAATATAAAGATAGTCATAACCAATTAAAAAACATAACTTTTTTAATAATATTTAAATCTTTTTATAGTGAAAAACGAAGTAACTGCATTCTGCATAGCAGAACCTATTGGTTTCTGTATAATTCTTATTTTTCATATCTCGAAATCGACTCAAATAAAAACAGGTTGAAAATACGCCTTGTTTTAACAGTAGTTTCGAGTGAATCAATATTAGAGAGTGAGTACCTTGAACCCATCAATCCTTTGGCACGATTACGAAACATGGGGGGTCAACCCGCAAAAAGACTTTCCTTGTCAGTTTGCTGGGATAAGAACAGACCTTGAGCTAAATATTATCGATAAGCCGGTGAAATGGTACAGTCAAATACCCAATGATTATTTGCCTAATCCTCATGCAGCTTTAGTCACAGGTATTACTCCACAATTAACCTTAAGAGACGGTTTGGTTGAAGCTGAATTTATCAAAAAAATTCTTCAACAGATGGCCACTCCAGGAACCTGCAGTGCTGGTTATAATAGTATTCGATTTGATGATGAAGTCACACGTTACACCCTGTATCGAAACTTATATGACCCTTACGCGCGAGAATGGCAAAATGGCAATAGCAGATGGGATATCATTGATTTAGTGCGAGCTTGTTATGCGCTAAGACCAGAGGGGATAAATTGGGTATATAAAGAAGATGGCACACCAAGCTTTAAATTGGAAGACCTTACCCAGGCGAATGATATTGCTCACGCAGATGCCCATGATGCCCTATCAGACGTATATGCAACTATTGCCATTGCCAAACTAATTAAACAGGCCCAACCTAAGCTTTATGACTACATTTTCAGTCTGCGCAATAAACGCAAGGTGGCTGAGCATATCAACATTGATGCACAAGTTCCCTTAGTGCATATTTCATCAAAATTACCGGCCCAAAATGGATGCTGTACCTGGGTACTGCCAATTGCTTACCATCCAACAAATAAGAATGCGATTATATGTTTGAATCTTGGGTTAGATCCCAGCCCCCTCTATGATTTAGATATTGAAGAAATAAAAGCTCGATTATACCAACGAACTGCAGATATGCAGGAAGGTCAGCAAAGACTTCCGATAAAGCTTATTCACTTGAATAAGTGTCCCATTATCGCACCAGCTAAAACCCTTACCGAAGAAAATGCAGAGCGCTTGGGCATTGATCGCAATCTGTGTTTGCAAAATTTAGCTAAGTTGAAAAATGAACCCAGTTTATCAACAAAACTTACTGCGGTATTTGATGAAGAACGTCAATCTGATCCAACGATTGATCCGGACTACGCACTCTATACTGGTGGTTTTTTAAGTGATTCGGACCGACAAAAACTCGATCAAATTCATCAAATCGACCCAAGCAATCTAGGTCCAAAAGATTGGCAGTTTAGCGATCCAAGACTTAACACCCTAGTATTCCGTTACAGGGCCAGAAATTATCCTTTAAGCTTAAATGAAGAAGAAGTCATTAAGTGGCAGCGACATAGACAGTACCGCCTGACAGATCCAGACTCGCCGGCGAGTATACAGCTTCCCGAATACCTTGATTTATTAGAGCAACTCACTTTTGAGTATCAGAATAATCCTGAAAAAAGAGCGATAATTAGAGCACTACACCATTACGCTGAAAGTCTGTAGTTATGAAAAACAGAAAACATTTTTTAGCGCCAAATATAAATTTGGCTAATGCGCAGAAAAATCAAAGTAAGCTGACGAACCTAATGGTATATTTTGTCTATAATTAATATATTCATAAATATAGTCGATACAGCAGTAACAAATAGATCGGATTAATTTCAGGTGGTAGTAATGAAAGGCATTAATTTTAGGCTTGATGACAGTGGAACGTTTTTAAGCTTACTCATAAATCCAAGCGAAGTTGCGCCCAATATAGACGTGAAATCCCTTATTAATAGTTTTAATAACAGCAACTATTCAGCTTTGTATTTATCTGATGAAAATGTCATTAATGCCAATGATTTATTGACCAAAGCGCGAAAAGAAGGCAGCTATGAGGTTATTAGCGAAGTTATTGCGGAGAAAAAAGATGCGACAGTAAAGTTTCGCATTGAAGACAATGACATGGTGGCTTTTATCTCTGTCACTGCCGCATATGGAGGTCATTCCCCTACGGCTAGTGAATTAGTCAAAATAGCAAATGATAAAGGGGTTGTAAGAGGCCTAAGTGATAAAACCATCAATGAAATTGCAACAAAAGCAAAAGCGGCAAAACCGGGTTCAATCATTGAAGACTTAGTAGCAAAAGGCCTGCCGGTGAAAAATGGCAAAGATTCTAAATTGAACCCATTGGTCCCTAATGCACTAGAAAGAATTCTTAAACCACAGTCAAGTGGCTCTACTCGCGTAGACATGCGTAATTTAGGTGATGTCATTTGTGTCAAAGCCAATACAGAAGTGTTACGACGAATCGCTCCTACTAAAGGCCGCAGTGGATTTACCGTTAAAGGCGGAATAATTGCCCCTAAACCTGGCAATTGGATTAAATTCAAACCAGGTGAAGGTATCAAGAGTAGCGATCAGGATGAAAATTTATATCTAGCTGCTATAACCGGCATGCCAAAGTTTCAAAACGGCAAAATGTGGGTTGATGATACCTTCATTTGTAAAGGTGTAAATGTAGGCACAGGTAATATTAAATACGATGGTGCGGTGCTGGTAAATGGCGATGTTACTGAAAAGATGGAAATTACCGCCAGCGGTGATGTCACGATCAATGGCTTTGTTGAATCAGCAACCATCAAAGCAGGTGGCGATATCATCATAACGGAAGGAGCCATGGGCAAAGTCAATGAACATAGCACCGAATTTAGTACTAAGTTAATAGCCGAGGGCAGCGTCCATGTGCAACATGGTCAAGGTCTTAATGTGCAGTGTAGTGGAAATGTCACCATTGGTCGTCAATTGGCTTACAGTAAAATCAATTGCGGTGGTAGTGTCACTGTTGGTCCTATTGATAAACCAAATGGGAACTTATTCGCCTGTGATATTCAGTGCAAAGGTGCAATAACCGCAGGCACTCTTGGCGCTGTATCTGGAAGCCACCTGAATATTGATTTCAGCCACGGCTTTAATACTCTGCTGGAAAGAAAAGACACTGTTGATGAGCTTTTATTGCAACTGCGCGATAATAACCTTCGCCACAGGGGTAAATTCGAGTTAATGCGCGGCAAAAAAATCCATCCAGAATTACAACGTAAGTTTAAAGAAGCCGAGGAAATGTTCAAAAACGAGTCTCAATTATTGGAATGGTTAGAGGCTAAGTGTGAAAAAATGAAATTGGCAAAAGAATCCTATCAGCAGGATATTAAACTCATTGCCAATAAACGTTTGTACGCTGGTGTAGTGGTTAAACTCAATAACCGCACTTGGCGTGCTGAACGAGAATATGCAAAAGCGAAGGTCCATTATGCGGGACATCAATGGAATTACGAACCTCTTGTGTAATTCACATAAAAAGATGATTTAGGACGTTACCTAAATCATCTTTTAGTACGATAAAAACAGTACAAAATTAAACCTAAATAAAAATCCTCTATTGATCTGCTTCCTATCTATCACCATGATATATTACTTAAACAATGCTAGCTTAATACGCGAAATTTCAACCTAAGTATCCAATCCCTAGCGACATTAAAAATATAAACGAGAAAATTATGCCAAATACGATTTACGACTTTCAAATGCCCATGAATAACGGTGAAATAAAAGAGCTTTCCGATTATAAGGGCAAAGTTCTATTGATAGTCAACACCGCAAGTAAATGTGGCTTCACTCCTCAATATGATGGATTACAATCACTTTACACAAAATACAAGTCACAAGGATTAGAAATTCTTGGATTTCCATGCGATCAATTTGGTCATCAAGAGCCTGGTTCAGACTCTGAAATAGAACAGTTTTGTAGTTTAAATTTTAATGTCGACTTTCCGTTATTTAAAAAGTCAGATGTTAATGGTAAAGACGCATCACCACTTTATGAATTCCTCAAAGCTGAAGCTCCTGGGGTGTTAGGAAGTAAAAGTGTCAAATGGAATTTTACAAAATTTTTGGTCAATAAAGAAGGCAAAGTACTGGCAAGATACGCTCCCAAAACAAAACCCGAAGCGATTCAAAAAGACATCGAAGCATTATTGTAAATCGCTTTTTGTCATCCCAAAATCACAACTTGCGCACAAGGGACTAGCAGAATGAAAACACTTTTTTTCAGTAGTAAATCGCATGATATTAGTTACTTTAACAAACAAAACACGCTGTATAATTTCACCTTAGACTTTCAAGAAGCGAGGTTATCCATTGATACCGTTGCTTTATGTCAGGGATACGAAGCAATATGTATTTTTGTGAATGACCAAGTTGATAGTCAAGTTATTGAACAGCTAAAAGAAATGGGTATAAAACACATTGCATTGCGCTGTGCTGGTTTCAATAATGTTGATCTACAAAAGGCAAAACAACTTGGAATAAGGGTATCTCGCGTTCCTGCCTATTCTCCTGAAGCTGTGGCTGAACATACTGTTGCGTTAATGATGACGTTAAATAGAAAATTGCATAAAGCCTACAACCGCGTTCGCGAGAACAACTTTAGTCTTAACGGATTAATTGGCTTCAACTTTCATGGCAAAACTGCAGGTATTGTGGGTTACGGAAAAATAGGAAAATGTACTGCTAACATACTTTTGGGACTGGGCTGCAAAGTAATCTGTTATGACCCCATGACGCAAACAAGCGACCAAAAGGACATCACTTTTGTTTCCCTCGACACCCTGCTGTGCGACTCAGATATCATAAGTCTGCATTGCCCGCTAACAAATGAAAGCCAACACATGATAAACGATGATTCAATTAGCAAAATGAAAGATGGTGTTATGCTAATTAATACTTCTCGTGGCGGTTTGGTAGATAGTAAAGCTGTGATCAGGGCTCTAAAGTCGCGAAAAATTGGTCAATTAGGCTTAGATGTATACGAAATGGAATCAGACCTCTTTTTTGAAGATAAATCTTGGGAAATAATGCAAGACGACGTATTTGATAGATTAGTAGGGTTTCCCAATGTTCTAATTACTGGCCATCAAGGTTTTTTCACCGACGAGGCATTACAACAAATTGCGCAAACTACCCTTAACAATATTGCGCTAATGGATAAACAACAATCAGATCCCCACACATTCTTAGTCTAAATCCGATTCATTGAGCATGGATGCTTAACATATGTGGTTTTGTTAAAGCCAACTTTAACAACGAACAATAAGGTGGAAATATTTACCTAACCATTTGTAGGGTTCGGTATGGCCATATTTTATTTCCGCTGCTTTTATATTTTCATATTCGTCTTGCTGTTTCGTTGTATCTTTCAAATAATCATGAAAACACCGAATCCCTGCACTGCTTATAATCTCTACTGGCAAGTTTTGTAAGTGACTTATGACTTTTTTTGGTTCTAACGCATTGTTAGGATTCAATCTCACTGTGTTTTTATTTTTCATGTCAGCAGCAACATAATCAAAATTACCATAAAGGAGATTACCGAAGCGGTGCGCATCTTTATTAAAAAAGCTTAACGACAAAATGCCACCTGGCTTGACTTGAGACACCAATGCGGAAATAGCTTCAAACGGTGAATTCAACCACTCTAAAACAGCGTGGCAAATCACCAAGTCATAGGTTTTGTTAGGTGGTAAGTCATTTAGAGAACCACAAACAAAAGTCACATCATCAAATTCAGCCAAGTTTTCCTTTGCTATTTCAACTGCTTCAGCCGACAAGTCATTAAACGTAAGGGTATGCCCCAACTCTAGCATTACCTTACTCATAATCCCTGTGCCACCACCAACATCGATTATATCGAGCGGTTTATTTGCAAGCTTGATATAATCGTGCAGGTTATTAACTAACAATTCATGGCGCAGTTTACCTTTACTCGAACCATAAATATTGTTGGCAAATTTATCCATCAACGAATCAAAGCTTTGATCTGAATTTTTACTCATAGGATTATAATATTGGGGTGAACAAGTTGCGTTCACTTCTAGTGACTTCATTGGAGATCATTTTACGTGGATTTGTTCTTAATTAAAAAGTTTATCGGTGTATTCTTAATGCCACTTCCGATTATTCTATTGCTTTTGTTAATCGCTATTTTCTATATCTGGCGGAAAAAATACGCTAAAGCCAATGTGTTTTTGAGTGCGGGAGTCATCGGTTTTATATTGGTTTCTTTTGCGCCATTGCCAAATACGCTATTGCATTCCTTAGAACGTCAATATCCACAATACGATCTTGCTAATAAGGTCGAATATATCGTCGTACTCGGCTGTGGCCATGTCAATGATAGAGCTGTCCCTATTACGTCTCAACTTTCTCCTTGTTCGCTAATAAGAGCTACAGAGGCGATTAGAATATTGCAATATAATCCACAGGCAAAAATAGTGACGTCGGGAAATGTAGGACGCCAAACATTCAGTAACGCCTATATGAACGCACAGTTTTTGATTGCAATGGGAGTCCCATCAAATCGCATTATCGAGGTTTCGTTATCCAAAGATACCGAAGAAGAAGCGGCAAATTTGCGCGCCACCCTGAATAATAAAGCATTTGCCTTAGTCACATCAGCCTCTCACATGAAACGGGCAGTTAATTTGTTTGAACAACAAGGTTTAAAACCTATTGCCGCGCCAACGGAACACCTGGTGCGTGATTCTGAGGATGGCGACAGCGGATACTTGCTACCAAACGCCCAAAACGTATACAAGTTTGAGCGCTGGTGGTATGAATGGATGGGAAATACTTGGGTCAAAGTAAAAAGTTGGTTCTAACCTGTTGGTGACTATACCGGATTATCAATATCCACAAAAGTCACGTCTAAATCAAAGGATTTGGCCAAATACTCGCCTAAGGCTTTGGCTCCATAACGTTCCGTTGCGTGGTGGCCGGCGGCGATAAAATGGATCCCCATCTCCCTGGCGACATGCACCGTTTGTTCAGATATTTCGCCACTGATAAACGCATCTATGCCCTGCTCTGCTGCCATTTCAATATAACTTTGGCCGCCGCCTGTGCACCAACCAATTGATTTTATACTGTGCTCACCAGCACTAATGATTTGTGGTGTACGTTGTAATGACTGCTCAACAGTTTTAGCCAATTGCTGCAAGGTTAATGGTGTTTCGAATTGCCCATGCATGGCGACGCTTTGCGGATTTTGTTGTTCCAAACCTCCGATGACTTCTATATTTAACCTTTTTGCTAATTGCGCGTTATTACCTAATTCTGGGTGAATATCCAGCGGTAAATGATAACCGTAAAGATTAATATCGTGATTAATAAGCTGCTTAATTCTTTGACGTTTCATGCCAACAATACAGGGATTTTCACCACGCCAAAAATAGCCATGGTGAACAAAAATTGCATCTGCGTTCAACTCAACAGCGCGGTCAATTAGTGCCTGACAGGCAGTTACCCCAGTAACAATCTTGCTAATTTCAGACACGCCTTCTACTTGTAACCCATTAGGACAATAATCCTTAACTTTTTCTGGTTTTAGCAGCTGATTAAGGTGGCTTAACAACGTTTGATTATTGATGCTCATATTCACTCTTTACAATTTAATAGCATTTTATACACATAAATGTCGAAATTAGACATCTTTCTGAAAACACGGTATAAAAGCATTTCAACAATATCAATTTTTTTTTAGCAAAAAGGTGTAGACCCTACGATGAGCAAACTGGACAAAGAACAGGTTATCGAGAAATTTACCGAAGCATATAAATCCGCCCACGGCAAAGCGCCGACAATAGAAGCAAAAGGCGGTTGGTACAGTGTCGACGGCGGTAAAAATGTCCGTTTGTCAGCTCTCGAAGAAATGATTACTGAACTTGAATCAAGTGACTCTAAAGTTGAACCGGTTGAAAACAAAACTGCTAAACAACAAAAGCAACCTGCGGCAAAAGCAAAGGCAACCAAGAAAGCTAAATCAAAAAGCAGTTTCTCTGTTAAACAATATTGGCAAGATCAGATTATGGCGCAAAATCCTGGTTCAAAACTGCCACGTTAATTTGTACAATGCTAGGTGATAAACGATTTAGGCGGCTTATTAGCCGCTTTTTCATTTCTGTTTTTAAAAGGAAAAACACATGACTTTCAAACGCACTCAAAGTGCACTATTTGTTATTGCTGCCTTAGGTTTGGCTGCATGTGGGGATAAACAAGAAGCCTCCTCACAGTCTGAACCTCAAGCTTTAACTAAAAAAGATGCGCAGCAGTTTGTTGAAAAAGCGCAACAAGATCTTGCAGAAATGTTAGTACCTGCAGCTCAGGCTGAGTGGGCCTATCAAACATACATTAACCAAGATACTGCTGCGTTAAGTGCCTATTTTAACGAAAAAGTTACTTCCAAAGCGACCAGTTATGCCAAAGAGGCTGCAAAATTTAATTCTGTTGAAGTTGATGCAGATACACGACGTAAGCTTAATTTAATGTCTAATATCTTGGTGATGCCTGCCCCTGGAGATCCAGAGAAGTCTGCGCGTTTAGCCCAGATAGGGTCTGAGTTAGGAGGCATGTACGGCGCAGGTAAATATTGCCGTACTGAAGATGAATGTTTCAGTCTCCCTGAAATGTCTAACATTATGGCAACTGAGCGTGACCCTAAGCTACTTTTAGAAATGTGGGAAGGTTGGCGCCAAGTGTCTCCACCAATGAAAGCACTTTATGCGGAGCAAACTGAACTAGCGAACTTGGGTGCCCAAGAACTGGGTAAAAAAGATTTAAGCGAACAGTGGCGCGGCAGCTACGACATGGAAGCGGATGCATTTGGCCAAGAGCTTGACCGTTTATGGGGACAAGTAAAACCGTTCTATGAAGCACTTCATTGTCACGTTCGTGCAGAGTTAGGCGAGAAATATGGCGAAGACATTGTTCCTCAAAATGAACCAATTCCAGCACATTTATTAGGTAACATGTGGGGGCAATCTTGGGGCAATGTTTATGACATCGTCAAACCCGAGCAAAAAATGGACGTAATTGATATAACCAAAGCCTTGGAAGAGCACAATTACGATGAAATTAAGATGGTTAAACAAGCAGAGTCTTTTTTCTCATCGTTAGGCTTTGATCCCCTACCAGAAACCTTTTGGGAACGCTCTATGTTCAAACAGCCAACTGAAAGAGATGCAGTATGTCATGCTTCAGCTTGGAACTTAGATAACGTAGAAGATCTGCGTATTAAGATGTGTATTCAGAAGAATGGTGAAGATTTCTCAACAATACATCACGAGTTAGGCCATAACTACTATCAACGAGCCTATAATAAGCAACCAACGCTATACCAAGGGGCTGCCAATGACGGCTTTCATGAAGCAATTGGCGACACAGTTGCTTTATCCATTACCCCAAAATATCTAAAAGAAATCGGTTTAGTGGATACTATTCCAGATGCTTCGAATGATATAGGCATGTTACTTAAACTGGCCTTAGATAAAATAGCATTCGTACCTTTTGGGTTAATGGTTGATCAATGGCGCTGGAAAGTATTCTCAGGAGAAGTCACACCAGAACAATACAATACAGCTTGGTGGGAATTACGTGAAAAGTATCAAGGTTTGAAGGCACCAGTTGATCGCCCTGCCGATGCATTTGATCCAGGTGCTAAATACCATGTACCAGCCAATACTCCTTATACACGCTATTTCTTAGCTCATATATTACAGTTCCAATTCCACCGAAGCTTGTGTGAAATTGCCGGTGATAAAGGTCCTATTCATCGCTGTTCGATATACGGTAGCAAAGAAGCCGGAGCAGCTTTGAATAATATGTTGGAAATGGGTCAAAGCAAACCTTGGCAAGAAGCCTTGGAAACCCTAACCGGCAAACCTGAAATGGATGCCACCGCCATTCTTGATTACTTTGAGCCTCTTAAAGCTTGGTTAGATGAACAAAACCAAGGTCGACAATGTGGTTGGTAACAGTTAAAAATTAAGCATAAAAAAGAGCGACCTAGATCGCTCTTTTCATTTCCATCTCTGTACGATTATAATTTTAAGCAACGAGCTCTTATTTAAAAAGGGTCTGGCTTTTTGACCATAGCTTTACAAAAGTGGACTCAATCCCAGTAGATGCGGCTTTACCTAACTTTTCAGCTAGACCCTTTTTCTTACTGTACTTAACTGAATAAATATTTCGGCTCTCTAATTTACTCATTAAAAAGTCATCAGAGGTTTGAATAACATCAACCAAGCCTAGCTCTTTTGCACGACTACCATACCAGTATTCACCAGTAGCCACTTTATCAATGTCTAGCTCAGAGCGATGAGATGATACAAAGTCTTTAAACATCACATGCACTTCTTCAAGTTCTTGCTTAAACTTGTCTCTTCCCTGATCAGTGTTTTCGCCAAACAACGTCAATGTGCGCTTAAAATCCCCTGCGGTATGTTGTTCAAACTCAATATCGTTTTTCTTTAAAATCTTATTAAAGTTCGGTAACTGAGCAATCACACCAATTGAACCTATGATCGCAAATTTAGCACTTAATACGTTATCCGCCACACAGGCCATCATATAACCACCACTTGCCGCCACTTTGTCGACCGCAGCGGTGAGATGAA
Source organism: Aliiglaciecola sp. 2_MG-2023 (assembly GCF_030548145.1). Taxonomy (NCBI): domain Bacteria; kingdom Pseudomonadati; phylum Pseudomonadota; class Gammaproteobacteria; order Alteromonadales; family Alteromonadaceae; genus Aliiglaciecola; species Aliiglaciecola sp. 2_MG-2023. The sequence goes on along the minus strand of NZ_JAUORY010000017.1, from coordinate 82,359 downwards.
TATTTTTATCTTTTAGACGCTGTAATTGAGATGCTGCCAATCCATAACCATGCACAACTCCACCACCACTTTCCAAACGCACCAACACTTCATCCTTTGGCTGAGCAGCGCATAAAATAGCCGTAATTTCTTCGCGTAAACTATCCACTTCGTGGGCATCCATTGAGCCTTTAAAATCCACTACAAATAAATTCGGCTTTTGGTCAGATTCATCTTTCTTTTTAGCGACTTTATCCGCTTTTTTCTGTTCTTTTTGCTTTTTCTTAAGTTGTTCTTTACTTAAAAGGAGATGTTGAGCATGTTCCTTTAACTCTTCAAACTGCTCAGAAACAGATTTAATTTCTAACTGTCCATTGCCCTGTTTTTGCTTTGAAGCAAGGGCAACGATACCGCCTACTGTCAGTAAAATTGCGACCACAATGGTGACTGCTTTGGCCACAAATAAACCATATTGAAATAAAAACTCCAAGCGTTACTCCTTTATCTTGATACTAGTATCAACTGAATAATATTACTAATTTGGGGATCAGCTCAAAAGCCGATCACAAGGTAATCCATCTATGTGGGGACAAAATGTGAGATTAAAAGCGCTTTATTTTCACATTCAGACACAAACCACGTATTTACAATTATCAGAATATAGCTGAGTTCGCAATTTAAGATAAGAGCAGGCAAAAAAAAAGCCAAGTCATAGACTTGGCTTTTCTAATCACTTTGGCTTAATTGGCAACCACCGATGTGTCAGTGACAACAATAGTCCCGCCGGTTGCAAAAAACGCAGCGGCTTGTTTTTGCATTTCAGTTGTTACATCTGCACTAGGCGAAGGGCTCAATAAACTGGAGTGAACACCAGCAATAAAACGCACCAGTCCATTACCATCTGTGGTAGTTGAAACTCCGCTCAAGCCAGCGAATTTTGCCAATGGCTCAGTTCCCGCAAAGGTCGGTGAATTTACCGTTGAATTAGGAATGACCTGATCTGGCAATGCAGTTGAACCATCATCATTAGTCCCGCCACCAATCACTTCTTGGAACATAAAGTTACTATTAGAAGCAAGTAATGCCGCAAAGTTATTAGGATCAGATGCATCCGTTATCGTTTGTGCTGCAAACACAAAACTCGCAAATGTAGCATTAATCTCAGCTAAACCAGCCTCATCAAGTTGCGCTTCATAAGCAATAAAGGCAGGAATGATAGCTTGCTCTGCTGGTATTTGATTTTCCGTTGCATATTCAACTAAATACCCTTGGAATTCAGCGGATGATGAAGCTAATAAAGAACCTTTAATTAGATTGCTAAAGCTAGGCGACTCGATTAAGAAACCACCAGTGCCACCTCCAGGTACATTGAATACCGCTGTTTCAAATGCATACATAGAATCAAACGCAGCAAGAGGACTGGTTTCCCCGAATGATTTATTTGACGAGGCTACGGATGGAATACCCGTTATAGAACCTAAGCTCTGTCCAATATATGAGACTTTACTGCTATCTAAATCAACGCTACCACCAGTTAAATCTACAACAGCGTTAAGTCCTAAACGCAATCCCATAGCATCTACAATACTCTGACGGTTGTTATCACGTGTGGTTAATAGCGACGCAAGGTTCAAATAATCTGTGGTTGAACCACCAAAACCGGTGGAGGTATTCACAATTTGTCCGTCAATAGTAAATCCACGACTACCATGTAATGGATGATCTATTGCTACTGTTGCGAAACCAGCTAGTGACAAAGCGCCAGTGATAGCTAAGAAGTCTTCTTTCTTAGAAGTGATACCATGCTGTAATATAACAACAGGCCAACCAGATTCCGGCTTACTAATAGCAGTTACACCAGAGTTAGGTAACGCAGCTAACACAGCAATCACATTGGCATCTGGTACAGTAATCTGCACATCAAGAGTTTCAGTTCCATCGTCGTTAGACCCCTGCCTTGCAGGAATAGGACTGTAACGTGTTACGTGTCTTAAATCGTTCATACCTAAATTACTTAGGTCTAAATCTAATAACTGTCCGCCAGACGCAGCCTGACAAAGATCATTATTAGGACCGGTGCTAATAGTACCATTGGCTAAAAGCGTGGCAATTTGCTCACTGCCCAAGGTTTGTAGCGCAAGACCATTGGTACAAGCAGCTTCCCATCGACCATTTAAAGGATCAGCCGGATCACTGTAATAAGGAAGGTCAATACTTCCTGTTTTCATGGATGCGGCACAAAACGCCCCTACCTGCGGAAAAACGGCAGCAGCTGTTGAGAATAGCGGAGATGAAGGATCAGAAATAGCGGAAATCATACCATCACAAGTATTTAATCCTACAGCAGTTAATCCCGCCAATTGATCTTCGCCCAAAATACTCGGCGCTAACATATCAAATGCCGTGGACACAGATGCTTCTGTTACTGGAATGACTGGCAAATATGCAGCGGCTTCGGCAGGTGAAAGACCCGCTTGCAGAGCTTGTGCGAAAGGTGCAATTTGCAGTTGTTTAACGGTATCAATAATTTGCGTAGTAGATTGAGTAGTAAAAGTATAGCTGAATATTATCTCGTCTTGACTCAGGCCTGCTTGACTGGTTAACACGGCTTCATAAGAGTTTATAATCCCTTGTAAGCTACGTTGTGAATCTGTTGCTAAAGGTAGCGTTGTCAGATCCTGACGAACCAATTCATAGGTGGTTGAAGGTTTCAACGCCTGTCCACCAGCAGTTAATTTATTTGTTGCCACCACATAGTAAGAAGTTGATTCTTTCAACGGTTTAAGTGGAATAATTGCAACGTCGTTACCACTTGCTTGAGTAATAAAGTCAACACCAAAGGTTAATTCATCGCCCACTTTACAACCGGTTATTGGTGGTGCAGTGGTGCAGTCGGGGTCATTCAAATCACCACCAATTGCGCCTTCAAATATACGCACAGCTCCGGCACTAGCGGCTGAGCTAGCATCTAAACTAACACCTGTAGGGTGTGAAGTAGAAAAAGTAAACGGATGTTGAGTAGACCAACCATCTAACGCGCCTAATGCAGCGGAAGGGTTTCCAAAATCAGGGGTAGCACCATTTGCCTGACCTGCTATCTCATCAGGCATTTCCAATGTGCCATCGTCAGTGATTTCCACTAAAGCGAAAAATAAGTCACTTGGAACATTCAATACACTATTGGCGGGGTCAAACATAATACGTGAAGCGGGAACTGTTTTAGTTGTATCCTGTTGGATTTCTTTTAGTTCGTCGCCACCACCGCAACCAGCGAGCACAAACACTGCAGCGATACTTGTGCTGATTAACAGTTTTTTCATTATTTCTCCCAAATACAGTTATTTCATTGATACACTTATAAAATGTGGTTTTTTTAGTCAATCTTCGTTCAAAGCTTGAACTGTCCACTATCTAACAAGTATGACCAGTTGTCATTGCCCCCATAGTATTGGCTTTGTTAGTTTTTTGCAAATAGGTTTGTTAATATTTTGTTAGGTAACAATTACAGTGAACAAGTAGGTTATAATTTTTGAATAAAGGTCACCAAGCTAGAAACCTAGACAATATCGAAATCCCCCAGCCTTTCCCAATGCTATGCAGTTAACTCAAAAATGAATACCTCAAAAAGCCCTTAAATGTTAGAATTCGTTATCTTTGGTTTAACTCAATTTTTAAAATGCTCAATTATTCTGCACCATTAAATGCCTTACAAAATAAAACAATATTAATCACCGGCGCCGGCGCTGGTATCGGTAAAACAGCAGCAATAACGTTTGCCAAACATGGGGCAACTGTCATTCTGTTAGGTCGGACGGTAAAAAAACTGGAATCGGTTTACGATGAAATAGTCAATGCAGGATACCCAGAACCCGCCATAGTACCCTTAGATATGCAAGGTGCCACTAAAAAACACTACCAAGATATGGCCAATACCATTATTAGTCAGTTTGGAAAGCTTGATGGTGTATTGCAAAACGCCAGCGTGTTAGGGCATTTAGAACCTTTTAAACAGATTGAAGAAGATATTTTCAATCAAGTAATGCAAATTAATTTAAACAGTCAATTTTTGATGACACAAGCATTATTAGAAGTCCTTGAGCTCGCTCCTAAAGCTTCAGTTATTTTTACTAGTTCCAGTGTTGGTAGCCAAGGCAGAGCCTATTGGGGAAGCTATGCAATATCAAAATTTGCAACAGAAGGAATGATGCAAGTCTTAGCTGATGAATACGCAGGCTCAAGTTTACGCTTTAACTGCATTAATCCAGGGGCTACTCGTACTTCAATGCGTTCAAAAGCATTTCCAGGAGAGGATGCAAGTACACTTAAAGCGCCGGAAGATATTATGCCATTGTATTTATATTTGATGTCAGATGACAGTCAAGAAGAGAATGGAAAAACCTTTGTAGCCCAACCTAAATCGTAGCAAATTGAACTTATGCTTGGATGAAAATGAGTTTAAGCGAAGGTTCAAAAACAAAAGTGCGGCTAATGAAAGCCGCATTTTTACTACTGACGTTGAAACAAAATCAATCGCCGATTTTAGCCCAAGTATCACGTAAACCCACTGTACGGTTAAATACTAGATTAGATTCATTGCTGTCCTTGTCTTTGCAGAAATACCCCGTACGTTCAAATTGTACGGTTTGATTTATTTCAGCATCTAATAAGCTTGGCTCTACCCATCCATTTTTCACAATTAAAGAATCAGGGTTGATACAATCAACAAAGTTTTCTTCAGCTGCAGGATTAGGCACCGTGAACAAACGATCATAAAGTCGTATTTCAGCCGGTAAGGCTTTACTCGCACTTACCCAATGAATTACTCCTTTTACTTTGCGTCCATCAGCAGGGTCTTTACCTAAGGTATCGGGATCATAACTACAATAAATCGTTGTGACCTCCCCTGCGTCATTCTTTTCAACTCGCTCAGCTTTAATCACATAGGCATTGCGCAAGCGCACTTCTTTACCCAATACTAAGCGTTTAAATTTCTTATTCGCTTCTTCACGGAAGTCATCGGCTTCGATTAGCACTTCTCGAGTAAACGGAATAGTGCGAGTTCCTTTACTTTCATCATTAGGATGATTAGCTGCGGTAAGTTCTTCAACCTGATCAGAAGGATAATTTTCAATCACGATCTTAACGGGAGCTAATACTGCCATAGCGCGATTGGCATTTTCATTAAGATCTTCACGTATACAGGCTTCAAGCATTCCCATTTCGACCATATTATCCATTTTGGTCACGCCAATACGCTTACAGAATTCACGCACTGAAGCAGGTGTAAACCCTCTTCGACGTAATCCAGCGATAGTAGGCATCCGCGGGTCATCCCAACCGTTAACAAAATCTTCTTCAACTAATTGAATCAGTTTACGCTTACTTAAAACCGTATATTCTAGGTTTAAGCGTGAAAATTCGTATTGACGTGGTTGTGATTGAATATCGATATTGTCAATAACCCAATCATACAAACGACGATTATCTTGAAACTCTAGCGTACATAGTGAATGGGTAATCCCTTCAATGGCATCAGATATACAATGGGTAAAATCGTACATTGGATAAACACACCACTTATCACCCGTTTGATGATGATGGGCAAATTTAACGCGATAAATAACCGGATCACGCATACACATGAATGCGGAAGTCATATCAATTTTAGCCCGCAAAACACAATGGCCTTCAGCATATTCTCCGGCTGTCATTTTGCCAAACTCAGCTAAGTTTTGCTCAATTGTAGTGTCACGATAAGGACTATTTTGTCCAGGCTGAGTTAGCGTACCACGCATTTCTCGCATCGCTTCTTGACTAGAAAAGTCTACATATGCCAAGCCTTTTTCTATTAATTGCGTGGCATAAGCATGCAACTGATCAAAATAGTTTGAAGAATAACGGGCATCGCCTTCCCAATGAAACCCCAACCATTGAACATCGTTCTTGATTGAATTGACATAGTCGATATCTTCTTTATCTGGATTGGTATCATCAAACCTGAGGTTACAGGTGCCTTGATAATCTTGTGCAATGCCAAAATTCAGACATATCGATTTCGCGTGGCCTATATGCAGATAACCATTAGGCTCAGGCGGAAAACGAGTATGTATTTGTTGGTGCAACCCTGCTTGCAAATCTTTATCAATAATTTGACGTATAAAGTTGGTCGGACGAATGTCTGTCTCGGCCATTAATAGTTCCCCTGTAACACATGTATTAGACACGAAAAAAGAAGGCATTATAGCACTTTGATACAAAGGCAAAATCTTTTTAATCAAATAATTTATAAAGCATTCACCTGAAAGCTGGTGTATAAAAGTAACGAATATAAGGTTTTCCATTTACCAGCATCGCTAAAGAATAATAAAAAGTTACCACTATGAAAGTAAAAGCGACCTCTTTTGATATTGCCCACCTCGCCGGCGTGTCACAATCTACTGTTTCCAGAGCCCTTCGGGATAGCCCTCTGGTTAACCAACAAACTCGAGATAAAATCAAAGCGATAGCCACTGAGCTAAATTACAAGGTGGATAAAAATGCGAGTAATTTACGCCAACAACAAAGTAGAACCCTAGCCTTATTATTGTTTGAAGATCTGACCACCGATGACTCTTTAATTAATCCGTTCTTTTTATCGATGATAGGCAGTATTACCAAAGCAAGTTCAAATGCAGGTTATGATCTGCTCATATCTTTTCAGAATATGAGTGATGACTGGCACGCCGAATTCGAAGACACGAATAAAGCCGATGGTATCATTTTACTGGGGTACGGCGATTTTGTTGATTATCGAGATAAGTTAACTCAGCTGGAAGAACAACAAACCCATTTCGTCAGATGGGGAGCCGAAGATAAAGCTCACCCTGGACTTTCCATTGGCTGTGACAACTACCAAGGCGGATTTGATGTGACACAACACTTGATTAAGTCTGGACGTAAAACCTTTGGTTTTGTTGGTGGCGCAGATAACCATGCCCCTGAATTTCAGGCCCGTTACTTAGGTCATTGCCAAGCGTTAAAAGATGCCCAGCTAAAAGTAGATAAAAACTACCAAGTTGAAGCATTTTCTACTGAAAACTCTGGGTATGATGCCGCCAAACAACTTTTGACCGCTAGTCCAGAAATAGATGCAATCTGTTGTGCCAGTGATTTAATTGCGATTGGCGTAATGCAAGCCTGTAAAGATTTAGGTAGACACATCCCCAATGATATTGCAGTCGTAGGCTATGATAATATTCCGGTATCACGATTCACTCACCCTGCATTAACTACCGTTTCGCAAAACACGATTCGTGCAGGTGAATTATTAGTCGCCAGTCTATTGTCGCTTATAAACGGCGAAGAACCTAAGACACAATCCATGCAAGTAGAAGTGATTCAGCGTGAATCATGTGGATGTAAGAAGTAGATATAACGGCTTTAACTTGTTGCAGAAAGTAAAAAAACGCGCTAAATAAAGTCTCATATTATAGTAATAAGACGATAGATAGCGCGGCTAGCTGCTCATAAATTTATATAGTGTTATTCCACCGCGGTCACTGTTACCACAGCCGCTTCAGGGTCAGGTCCTGACACCTTAAATTGATACAAACCTGCACTCTCAATTTCTAGCATTAAATTGCTCGCATTATAAAGCAGGCCTAAGGGTGTCCCTAAATCGATTGAAGTACTTTCTTCTGCAGCACCTAAATTAACAGTAGACCAATCAGCAGAAGCCACTTTAAATTCATAGCTTCCAGCTTCAAGGTTAATTTGCACGGAGTATTCTCCAGCACCGTCGTAGCTTAATACATCTACTTCGCCCCAACCATTCATACTACCTCGAATATAAACAGACGTATCTGCAAAAAACTCCGTAGAAAACACAGAAACAGTGGGTTCCTCAATATTGCTTACATCAAAAACAAAGCTATATTCACCTTCCTGCTCAATCGTTAGCGCTAGATTACTACCACTTTTAGCTAAAAACTTTTGTTGGCCAATTACGATAGAAGTATTTGCCTCGGCACTACCGTAATCAACAGTCGACCAATCAGCTGATGCCACTTTAAACTCGTAATCTCCGGCGGCAATATTCATTGTAGTAGTGTAGATACCGCCAACATCATAAGACATTGGGTTATCTTCACTCCAACCATTCATAGCACCACGAACAAATACCGTTGTTCCGAAGAAAGGTTCTTCGTGATCAACACTAAATACAGGAGCTTCTGAGTCACTTGCATCAATAACAAATTTCAAGGTAGCGTCTTGGGTTAGTGTCAATTGTAGATTCGAACCGCCTCTTGATAAGGTTTTTTCATCTCCTAACAACACAACTTGATCGGAAGAACCAAAATCAACTGTAGACCAATCGGCAGACGCCACTTTGAATTCATAAGTTCCGGCAGCAACAGCGATAACAGCTTCATAAATACCGTCACCGACATAGTTCATGCTATTACTTTCCCCCCAACCGTTGAATCCACCGCGGACAAACACGGAAGTACTGCCGTAGGGTACAACATCAGGAGCACCTGATGTGGCGTAAGCAGATAAGCCTGTGCCTTGAGCGCCCATTTGTGGTTTAACAAACACAGCAGTGGTTAAGGCTGGCACCGTAAAGGTCCCCTCTCCCTCACCTGCAGTAAAATAAGCGCCGCGAACCACAGGATCTGTAGAAGTCATTTGTACATTGTGCAATTCAAAATCAGTAGCAGTTGGGACAGTGTGGCTTTGCTCTTCGTAGCTGGTGTTAACCACCACCACTAAAGCATCGACCATTGGATCAAGATCAGCTCTGGGCATATCAGGATCGGCAGATACTCCATCATCAATACTCATCACAATCAAACCGTTAGTTTGACGGCGACCAATATTGTGAAACCCAAGACGGTCTATTATCTGATCGCCAGAGGTTAATCTAAACAAAGGACTGCCCGAGCGTATCATTAACATCTCATCAAATATTGCAGAAGCAAATTCAATTTCAGTCATGCTTGCAGCACGTTCAGGTGCAGCAAAGAAAATTTGCATTTGCTGCCATTTATCTTGATTGTCCTCGGCTAATGGTAGACCAACATTCCAGTTATTCGATTGCATGCTGAAATCTACGTAGTTAAACCAATCTCCAGCATCATAGGTATTGCGGTCCATTGATTTAGAGCGTAGGAAATCACCGCCCATTTGTAAGAACGGGATACCCTGAGACATGAGTGGTAAAGTAGCACCTACATTTTGAGCACGCACACGCTCTGCCAATGTTAAGTCATCAGGCAAGGTATATTGGAAATTATCCCATAAGGTTTCATTATCATGCTTAGATACATAATTGATAATATCAGCAGGATCTGTCGCGTAGCCACCAATGCTGCTAGTGGTAGAAGCAACACCATTAAAATCTTCCAGGACGTAATCAGTTAGGGTGCCTGCCAATGACATTTTAATTCTATCCTGGTCGAGCATCGCGGCATTATCAGCTTCGCGCTTGAAGATGTGACCTTGTCGAACCGCTTCACGTATTCGGTCATTGTATGTACCTATTTCTGTACCAGCCATATTCCCTTGATTCGCTTGTTCGTAACCACGGTCTTCACGAGTCCAGCCTTCACCATAGAAATAAGTATCTTCATCCACACTTTTAACCGCTTCAAACAACCGTACCATCGTATCTTTGCTGGCTTGACTCATAATGTCGAAACGGAAAGAATCAAACTTATATTCAGACGCCCACAACGTAAGTGAGTCTTGCATTAATTTTTCCATCATCACATTGCGGGGTTCTGTATCATCGCAACAGGTTTCACGAATAATCGCGCCAGTATCTACTGCATACCTGTGGTAATACCCAGGAACAACTTTATCTAAGACAGATTTTGTGCTGAGTTCTGACGCATTGGTATGGTTGTATACAACATCCAGTGCCACACGTAATCCTAGCCCATGCAATGCCATATTCATTGCGCGCATTTCCTTAATCCGAGCAACCCCTTCAGGGTCAGAGGAATAGCTACCTTCTGGCGCATTAAAGTGAAACGGATCGTACCCCCAGTTAAACTGGTCGTGATTACGCATAGCTTGAGTTAACTCTTGGGCTTTTTGCCCTTCCCCAACACCAAAACTTTCAAATAGCTCAGCTAAGGTCATATCTTCACTAATTGAGCCATCTTTACAAATATCGGCACTGGTATTTAAACGACAAAGTTGACCAAAAGTACTGTTTAAATCCACGACTTTAGTTGTGTCTTCCTCGATTGATGCAATATCGTTAGCGGGTAATAAATGGAAATGAGTGACACCCGCTTCAGCTAACTTGCGTAAATGCTCTACTGGCAAACTGCCGTCTTCAGTAAAGGCTAAGTACTTGCCACGATTAGCTGCCGAAGTACTTTGGTCGCGCACACTAAAGTCGCGAATATGCCCTTCATAGATGACCGCATCTTCAAAATTTTCAATAGTAGGAATCACATGTGAATCCCACCCATCCGGTTTAAGATCATCATCCTGCAAATTCACAAATTGAGAAAAGCGACTATTTGTGGAAAGACTTACCGAATAAGGGTCAGTGACATTTAATACCTGTATGCCGCTTGCCTTTGGATGATAAACAGTCACTTCATATCGGTATAATTGTCTATCTAATTCGGCACCGCCGGTATACGACCAAACACCAGTATCATCATCTACTGACATAGGTATGGTTGACGCCAGTGTTTTGTCCTGGTTATACAGTTTTAATTGTACATTTTGCGCAGTTGGCGCCCATACTGAAGCAGTGATTTTATCGCCATCATAGATTGGACCTAGCGTTGCTTCATCCGCATCCATATCCCCTGACGTATACACCTGATCAATTGCATTGGCCATTTGAATACCCGTTGCAGCAACTATCAGTCCCTCAGCGTTATAACCGGCCAAAACGGCTTGGGTTTTAAATACAGATTTAGCATCCTCTACAGACCAATCACCATAAAACGCGCCTAAATTCGCTAAATGAGGGGCAATGGCTTGCTGTTCATCGGTTAAGTCAGTTGCCGTCAATTCGATAGCAGTACCATTTAACCCAGTCTCTAAAGAAGCGACCAAATCAGCATCAGCCGAATAATGTAACTTCACCACAGCAACCGCGTCACTGGTATCCCAAAGTAAGGTATTAACGTCTAGCCAGTGAGCTTGTTGGCCTTCAATTTTAACTGGTTGAGGACCGAGCGAAACGATCGGATACTCGAATACGGCCTCTTCACCAGAGAACGTAAAATTCATGCGTGCGAATTTGGGATCATCTTGAGACAGCGGCATTCTTTTATCTGAGCCGCCCATTTCTTTACCTGCGTCATCAGTCCCAATATGGATAATGAAGTTTCCACACGCTCCTGCGCTACCCGCGTAGTTTTCAACAAGATCGATAACCCAATATGCACCATAATTAGGATCCACTCCGTCATGCACGCGACCATTAGCCCAATCGGTATCAGAGTCAGCATATGCACTACAAGTATCATTATTCCACGTGTGTAAACGATAGCCTTCATAGGAGGGATCAGTAGAGGAATTATCCGCTCCTACCGCTGCTCGGTTATAATACAAAATCGCCTGATCCGCTTCCGGGGTCACCATAGGTTCAGGAGCAGTTGGGTCAGCTCCCACCACACAGGCATCATTGGTCTCATTAGGTACAGTGGGCGCATCACACTGAATCGGCGGTGGTGCCACGCATGCAGTGCCCGTTGAATTAGGTACATTAGGGACACTACAGGTCAGCAAGTTATTGCTTCCCGATTTAACATCAGCTCCACCACAGCCAGTTAAAATCAGTGCGGTTGATAGCAGCATCATCTTTATTAATGCGCTTAAATTAGTAAACATAGGTCTATACTCCAATGTTATTTTCTTTTGACAGCGACGATTCGATTTAAAAAGTTTGGTTAGTTTCATAGCGAGTACGTCACCCCAAGGAAGTATTGGGTTCCAAAGTATTGAATAGTGCCGGTTTGAGATTCTCGACCGAAATAACTTTTGGTGGGTGCATCCGTTAGATTATTAATTTGAAACAACACACCTAGATTGTCATTGATGTCGTATGATGCTTGATAGTCAATAATGAGTTCGTCATCGAAGTTAACAATTTGCTCATTTACAGCAACTTGTTTTGAGACAAACGCATCACGCCAGCGCACATTCACGCGAGTTTCGAAGTCTTCGTATTCCCAGAAAAGTGTGCCATTTACTACCGTTTCAGATAATCCGGGTAATTGTTGCGGAACACTTGTCCCACCTAAATTTGTTTGAAATTGAATTTCACTTTCAGTGTAGGAGTAACTCGCACTCACCCCTAAGCCGTCCCAAGGTGCAGGTAAATAGCTATAAACTTGGGTGTAAGCCAATTCGATACCACGAATATAACCGCCTTCTCTATTGTTAACGGCCGTTGTGTAGGGTCCATTCGTGGTTGGAACCGTAATGAACAATGGCTCACCATTGGCATCTGTGGCTTGCGTTGCTTCGGCGCTTGGATCATCAGAATCTAAGAACACAGGTACTTCAATAGAAGAAGGGGTTTGGAAGCCATTGCCAGCGAAATCGAAGGGGTCGATGGTAAAGTCATTAATAAATGACTTAATATCTTTGTAAAATAACGCGACAACAATTGCTCCGTCGGTTTCATCAAAATAATGCTCATAAGAGATATCATATTGATTAGCATAAAATGGACGTAAATAAGGGCTGTTGGTTGAACTACCGGATAGCTCAGCATCACGATCAACGGAAATTTCCCCAGAATCTGGATTCATAGTCGCGTTGACATCAGCTACACGAACATTTGAATTGGCGAATAAGCGATTAATCGGAGGTCTACCCATCACTTTTGCCGCTGCAAATCTAAGTTGGTCTTGCTCGGTCAATTTAAAATTCAAGTTGAACGAAGGTAAATAGTCTGTGTATTTATCAACTAATAACTCTGGACGGTAAAAATTATTGATCAAGCCAACTTCATCGGTGATTAACTGCGCTCCTAACTCAGGATCTCCCATAACTACATCAACTAGGATAGTCTCTCCGGTATCAGGATCAGTCCCTTCCACTTGAATACTGCGACTTACATCTTGTAAAAACGTAGATGATTGTTCTGTTTCAACACGACGAATACCAATGTTTCCTGTAATGGGTAAATCACCGATTTCAGTGTCAATATTTGCCATGATGTAGGCAGACAACACTTTTTCATAGACTTCGCCACTTTCTAACACCGACCATGCCGTATTAGTGGTGCCGCCTGGACTGTTGATCACACCAGGATGACCTGCTCCCCAGGTTTGAACTGGCTGTGGTGTTCCTTCGGGGAACCAAGCTGACAATGCGCTATCAAGATCCACAGAGAGGTAACTTGGGAAATAACCAAAATCCCCTTCCCAATTGACCACAGAAGCCAACTGATCATTCAACGCCAAAGGCGGTTGACTGGCGGAAAATGAAGAGTCGCTGCCATATTCATATACTGAGCGATCATTAGAGTACTCGCGGTCTGAATAACGAACCCCAACCTCAAATGAAGAAATAAATGGATTATCAACTTCATATGTAAGATCTAAACGATATGCAAATAATTCATCTTCATTTTCATAAGGATAGATACCATATTTGGTCACATAGACATTATTTACATCTGAAAAATCATCAAATTGACTAAAGCCGATATCCGGCAAATCCAATCCATTGAGCAAATATGAAATTGAAATATCGGTATCAAATCGAGGCGTTCCACTTTCATCTTCGGCCCCTACTAATGACCACAATAGACCGTTTCTAAATTCACTTTTGGCCTTTGAATATGAAAAATCGACTTTGATATTCAAATTATCCGTAGCCTGCCAATCTGCATTTAATCCGAAATTCTGAATTTCATCAAAATCCTGATTGTCATCATTTACCAACTCAACACGAGTAAATGAATCTGTACCGCGACTAAATGTGCCGCCGATAACCGTATTATTATCCACAACAGGGTTAGTAATGACTGCGGTACCTGGTTCTAGCTTAACTCGAAAACCACGGGCAAATTCCTCAGAATCGAAACGGGAATAAAATGCATCGGTTTTTAATACAAAATTATCAGTGGGTGCCCATTCGATAGCGGCCATATAGCCATCACGGGTTTCTTCGCCACCTTTGTGCTGCATCTCGAATCCTTCGCTGACGAATTCACATTCGATACATTGCTGATCTTTAGGCACATCAGAGGTAGGGTCATAATTTTCCTCATCACCTTCGAGGAAATCTACATCACGCTCAGTATTGTAGGCCAAACCTATAAACTGAGTAGATACACTAGGCTGAAATAACCTTGCGTAACCTAGCGCCAGCCCTAAAGTGTCATCTAGCATTTTAGTTTGGAAAGAAAAACTAATGCGGTGACCAAATTCTTCTGCATCGGACACTTCACCTGCCCGATCGTTATACATGCCTCGCACATTCATATTGAACTTGTAATCTTCTGAAATAGACAATGGACTAGCTGTTTGCAACTCAACTGTGCCTGCTACTCCACCTTCAATTAAGGATGCTTTGGGAGATTTGTATACCGCTGCAGAGGAAATTAATTCAGACGGGTATTGATCAAATTCGATTGAGCGAGATCCGCTAGTGGATACTTGTTCTCGACCATTTAAAGTTGAAAAAACAAAATCACCAGATAATCCTCGGATATTTATTTCAGCAGCTTGCCCTCCCGTTCTCACCGCTGAAATACCGGGTAAACGCGTCAATGCATCTGCCATAGATACATCTGGTAAACCACCTAAATCATCAGCTGATAATTGCTCTGAAACAGTGTCACTGAAACGCTTTTGGTTAAGGGACTTTATTAGACTTGTTCTGAATCCTTTAACCTCTATTTTTTCGATTTGATCCACCTTTGCATCAGGCTGTTGCAACTCTGTTTCCTGAGCAAGGGCACTTATACTTGTGAGTGTCATACCGCTTGCAAGCAAAGCTGTTGTAATCAAACTGGGTCTGAATTTTTTCATGTGTGTTTCCCGTTCCCGTTTGTGGTTTCTATTTGAAAATTTTATCGACAATCTAAATACGATTGGCCAATAACACCAAAATTTACGATCATACAATGTTACATCTGTGTTAACAGAACACTCAATGCTGTGCATACGTATTCAATGCAGTGATGCATAGATTTTGGCTAAAAATGAAGATCTAATCAGGAAAGTTGGAACGAATGAAATGATCTTAAGCTTCTGTATTTATTTATAATATTTGAACGAGAAGATGGATTACTAGGTAACTAAAACAGATTTACTCTCATATTTAGGCACAATAATAGCAAAGGGAAAGTCAAGATCATGATTAACATTGAGACAACAGGATATTATTTAATAACGAGATTATTGTTAAATATTTGTGTTTTTTAGACGACTTTAAATAGCCATATAAAGGTCGTTTTTTAGACTAAAATAAATAAAAAAAACCCGCCAAATGACGGGTTTTATCTAGCAAATTAAACGCAGATTACCAACCAGTAATTTCGCGTAGCCCTTTACCAATATCAGCAAGTGAACGAACCGTTTTAACACCAGCATCTTCAAGTGCTTTGAACTTCTCATCAGCTGTACCTTTACCACCGGCGATAATTGCGCCAGCGTGACCCATACGCTTACCAGCAGGTGCAGTAACACCAGCAATGTAAGATACAACAGGCTTAGTAACGTTAGCTTTGATAAATTCAGCAGCTTCTTCTTCTGCAGAACCACCAATTTCACCAATCATAACAATAGCTTCTGTTTCTGGATCTTCTTGGAACAATTTCAGGATGTCGATGAAGTTTGAACCTGGGATAGGGTCACCACCAATACCTACACAAGTAGATTGACCAAAACCTTCATCCGTAGTTTGTTTAACGGCTTCATAAGTCAATGTACCAGAACGAGAAACAATACCTACTTTACCAGGCTTATGGATATGGCCAGGCATGATACCGATTTTACATTCTCCAGGAGTGATCACACCTGGACAGTTAGGACCGATCATACGAACGCCCTTCACGGTCAAGTATTCTTTTACGAACAACATGTCGATTGTTGGAATACCTTCAGTGATACAAATAATCAATTCGATGCCCGCATCAGCAGCTTCGACAATTGAATCTTTACAGAATGCAGCAGGTACATAAATAACAGAAGCAGTTGCGCCAGTTGCTTCAACAGCTTCACGTACTGTGTTAAATACAGGCAAATCTAAGTGAGTTGTACCACCTTTACCAGGAGTTACACCACCAACCATTTGAGTACCGTAAGCAATCGCTTGCTCTGAGTGGAAAGTACCTTGACCACCAGTAAAACCTTGGCAGATAACTTTAGTATGCTTATTAATTAATACAGACATTATTTGCCCTCCGCAGCTTTAACAACTTGCTGAGCTGCGTCAGTTAGACTGCTTGCAGCTATGATATCTAGGCCAGAAGCAGCTAATACTTCACGTCCTAGTTCAGCGTTAGTACCTTCAAGACGTACAACTACAGGTACGTTTACACCTACTTCTTTAACTGCACCAATAATACCTTCAGCGATCATGTCACAACGTACAATTCCACCAAAAATATTAACTAATACTGCACTAACGTTGCTGTCAGAAAGAATAATTTTAAATGCTTCTGCTACACGTTCTTTAGTTGCACCGCCACCAACATCAAGGAAGTTAGCTGGTTTGCCACCGTGAAGGTTAACAATATCCATAGTTCCCATTGCAAGACCGGCACCGTTAACCATACAACCAACGTTTCCGTCTAGTGCTACATAGTTAAGTTCCCATTTAGCCGCTTCAGCTTCACGAGCGTCATCTTGTGATGGATCGTGCATAGCTTTAACTTTAGGCTGACGATATGCTGCGTTACCATCGATAGCAACTTTAGCATCTAGACAATGAATGTCGCCGTCAGCTTTGATTACTAGAGGGTTGATTTCGATCAGGGCAATATCAAGGTCAACAAACATTTTTGCTAAGCCTAAGAATATTTGCGTGAACTGTTTAATTTGTACGCCTTTAAGGCCCAACTGAAATGCCATATCACGAGCTTGGTATGGTTGAGCACCAACGATTGGGTCAATTTCAGCTTTTAAAATCTTTTCAGGTGTTTCTTCAGCAACAGTTTCAATTTCAACGCCGCCTTCAGTAGACGCCATGAAAACGATACGACGAGAAGTACGGTCTACAACCGCACCTAAATAAAGTTCATCGGCGATATCAGTACAAGATTCAACTAAGATCTTGCTAACTGGTTGGCCGTTTTCGTCTGTTTGAAATGTAACTAGGTTCTTACCTAACCATTTTTCAGCAAAAGCTTTTATTTCGTCTTTAGATTTAACTAATTTAACACCGCCAGCCTTACCTCGGCCACCCGCGTGTACTTGGCACTTAACTACCCATTCGCTTCCGCCAATTTTATCAGCCGCCGCTGCAGCTTCTTCTGGAGAATCTGTTGCAAACCCTTCAGATACTGGCAAGCCATATTCTTTGAATAATTGCTTACCTTGATATTCATGCAAATTCATGGTGTTTCTATCCGTTTAATTTAATATAAAAGCCGCACATCAGCGACTTGATTAAAGGTGTCGATAATATACCGACATTCGGATAGATGATAACTTCCGTTATCATCTATCAATTCGATTTAGACCAAGGTTTTAAACGTCCAATAATAGACGAGTTGGGTCTTCTAGCATTTCTTTTACCGTAACCAAAAAGCCTACGGATTCTTTACCATCAACGATGCGGTGGTCATAAGATAACGCCAAATACATCATAGGTAAAATTTCAACTTTTCCATTTACCGCCATTGGACGATCTTGGATTTTATGCATACCAAGAATCGCACTTTGTGGAGGATTAATAATTGGAGTTGATAACAATGACCCAAAAACACCACCGTTAGTGATAGTAAAGTTACCACCTTGTAGATCATCCATAGCAAGTTTGCCATCACGACCTTTAAGCGCAAGAGATTTAATACCGCTTTCAATCCCTGCCATTCCCAATGCGTCACAATCTCTTAATACTGGCGTTACCAAACCGCGAGGAGTAGAAACCGCAATAGAGATATCAAAATAGTTATGATAAACAATATCATCACCATCGATTGATGCATTTACTTCAGGGAAACGTTTTAACGCTTCAGTTACTGCTTTTACATAAAACGACATGAAACCTAAACGAATACCATGACGCTTTTCGAAGCTTTCTTGGTATTGCTTACGCAAATCCATAATTGGCTTCATGTTGATTTCATTAAATGTTGTCAACATTGCAGTAGAGTTTTTCGCTTCTAACAAACGAGTTGCAATGGTTTTACGCAAACGTGTCATTGGAACACGTTTTTCAGTGCGCTCACCGACTAAAGCAGCAGGCGCGGCTGGTGCATCTTTGGCTGCAGGTTTAGAAGCACCTTTAAGATGTTTTTCTACATCTTCTTTAGTGATACGTCCGCCTTTACCAGTACCTTTGATGTTAGCCGCGTCTACGCCTTTTTCAGCTAATAAACGTCTAACCGAAGGACTAAGTGCATCATTTTCTTCTGCTGATTCGGCTTCTGCAGACTCTGCAGCAGTTGGGGCTGCAGCACCCGCACCTTCGATGAAATTAGCGATGACTTGTTCACCAGTAACTGTCTCGCCTTCAGGTGCCAATATGTCACTCAAAGAACCGTCTGCTGGAGCAACGACTTCTAACACTACTTTGTCAGTTTCGATATCCACTAGATTCTGATCCCGAGAAACAGCTTCCCCAGGTTGTACATGCCATGTTGCTATTGTTGCGTCAGCTACCGATTCTGGCAGCACAGGAACTTTAATTTCCACTGATTTACCCTTTGTACTTGATGTAGATGGTTGACTAGCGGCTGGAGCTGCAGATGCTTTAGTACTGCTAGCGCCATCGCCTTCTTCTAGTTTTGCAATTATTTGTTCACCAAGGACTGTATCACCCTCAGCATCCATAATTTCTGTGATTATACCCTCTTCTGGGGATACAACTTCTAGCACTACCTTGTCGGTTTCAATATCAACAAGATTTTGATCACGACTGACTTTGTCACCAACTTTGACATGCCATGTGGCAATCGAAGCATCTGCTACTGATTCTGGTAGCACCGGTACTTTAATTTCTATTGTCATACTGGTTCCTAATTATAAAGTAAGTGCATCATCAACCAACGCTTTTTGCTGTTGATTGTGAACCGCGTTATAGCCAACTGCAGGAGAAGCAGATGCAGTTCTACCCGCATAGGTCAATTTTGCGCCTTCTGGGATAGATGCCCAGAAATGATGCTGGCTACAATACCAAGCTCCCTGATTTTGTGGTTCTTCTTGACACCATACCCAATCTTTTACATGTGCGTATTTCTTGGTTATGTTTGCCACCATTTCCTCACTTGGGAAAGGGTAAAGTTGCTCAATTCTGACTATAGCCACATCGTGTTGTTCATTTTTACGACGTTGTTCTAACAAATCGTAATATACTTTACCTGAACACATCACAACACGCTTAACGTCAGCTGGCTTAATTTCATCAATTTCGTCAATGACATTATGGAAGATACCATCGGTCAATTCATCAAAACTAGAAACAGCCAAAGGATGACGTAAAAGTGATTTTGGTGACATCACGATTAGAGGTCTACGCATCGGACGAATAGCTTGACGTCTGATCATATTGTAAACCTGTGCAGGTGTAGAAGGCACACAAACTTGCCAATTGTGATCTGCACATAATTGTAGAAAACGTTCTAATCTAGCTGAGCTATGTTCCGGACCTTGTCCTTCATAACCATGTGGCAACAATAATGTTAGACCACATAAACGTCCCCACTTAGCTTCGCCAGAACTTAAAAACTGATCAATAACCACTTGCGCACCGTTGGCAAAATCACCAAATTGTGCTTCCCAAATGGTTAATGTGCCAGGTTCAGCGGTTGCATAACCAAACTCAAATGCGACAACTGCGGCTTCAGATAAAACCGAGTCGTAGATTTCCATTTTACCTTGAGATTCATCAATGTTTTGTAGAGGCATAAACTCAGCCCCATCAACTTGATTATGCAACACAGCATGACGATGGAAGAATGTGCCGCGACCTGAATCTTGCCCTGTTAAACGAATATTCGTACCTTTAGATACTATATCAGCGTAGGCCAGATTTTCTGCCATACCCCAATCTATCAGTTTTTCTTCTTTTAACATGGCTTCACGATCGCCATATAGTTTCTTAACCCGAGATTGTAATTTGAACTCTTCAGGATATTTAACTATTGAGCGACCTAGCTCAAGTAACCTTTCTTTCTCAATTGATGCGTCATATTCAGCAGTCCAATCGTGTCCTAAGTAAGGAGTCCAATCAACAGAGTGCTCGGTCATTGGACGCCATTCAGGCACAACACATGCACCGTGATCTAACGCTGCTCTGTATTCACTGACCAATTTTTCCACTTCGTGCGCTTCAATGCTGCCCTCAGTCGTTAATTGATCAGCGTACAATGCGCGTGGCACAGGATGTTTTTTAATTTTTTGGTACATCAACGGCTGAGTTGCATTCGGCTCATCGGCTTCGTTGTGGCCATGACGTCGATAACATACCAAGTCAATCATCACATCACGTTTAAATGTGTTGCGATAATCTAAAGCTAATTTTGTCACGAATAAAACCGCTTCAGGATCATCAGAGTTAACGTGAAAAATAGGCGCCTGAACCATCTTCGCAATATCAGTACAATATTGAGTGGAACGAGTATCTTCAGTTTTAGAAGTGGTAAAACCAACTTGGTTATTTATGACTATTCTTACTGTACCACCTACTTTGAATCCCCGTGTCTGAGACATATTAAATGTCTCCTGCACAACGCCTTGTCCAGCAATGGCAGAGTCACCATGAATAGTAATTGGTAGTACGGTAGAACCATCAGCGCAGTTGCGGCGATCAAGTCGTGCTCTTACTGAACCGATAACAACTGGGTTTACGATTTCCAAATGTGAAGGGTTAAATGCCAACGCTAAATGAACGTTGCCACCGCCGGTAGCGAAATCAGACGAAAAACCAGCGTGATATTTAACATCACCAGCGCCAAGCGATTCATCGTGTTTACCGGAAAACTCATCAAATAAAACTGATGGATTTTTTCCTAAAACGTTCACAAGTACGTTTAATCGTCCACGGTGAGCCATACCAATAACAACTTCTTTAGCGCCACTTTCACCCGCGTGGTTGATTAACCCTTTGAGCATAGGTACTAAAGCATCGCCGCCTTCTAACGAAAAGCGTTTAGCTCCAGGGAACTTAGCACCTAAGTATTTTTCCATACCATCTGCAGCAACTAAGCCTTTAAGAATATTGATTTTTTCATCACGACTAATTTCAGGTTTTGCCTGTACCGATTCGATACGTTGTTGTAACCAACGTTTTTGTTCGGTATCCGTTATGTGCATATATTCAGAACCAATAGAACCACAATAGGTTCTATTTAAAGAAGTGAATAAATCCTTCAATGTCATCGTTTCTTGACCAATTGCATAAGACCCCACATTAAAATGTGTGTCGAAATCTTTTTCGGTCAAATTATGATGAGATAATTCTAAGTCGCGAACTCTAGGCTGCTTCCATAAATCCAATGGATCTAAATTGGCATGTTGATGCCCTCTAAATCGATAGGCATTAATAAGCTGGAGTACTTTGACTTGCTTATCATCACTTGTTGAAGTTTTTGAAGGTGCACTGCTAGTTGCTCTAGCCGCTGGGCCTAGTGCTGCCAACGCTTTAAATTGTTCTCTAATTAAAGAATGGTTGGTATCTAATTCAACGCCTTCTACTTTAGGCAGGCTTTCGAAAATACTTCGCCACTGCTCTGAAACACTGTTGGGGTCTTCCAAAAATGTTTCGTAGAGTTCTTCTATATAAGCAGCGTTGCCGCCAGCCATGTGTGAAGAATCCCACCATGCTTTCATCACGCTTTGTTGCATTATTGTCCCTTTAAAAAGTAAGGCTAACAACCGGATATCTAGTATGCGTAAATATCCAAAAAATAAAAGTAAATAAACCTAAAAGGTTTGATTTTTTAAGTAAAAAAGCCATCCTGCAAAGGATGGCTATTTAGACTTGCTGTCACGAATAACACCACTGGTGTTAAATGACTAAACTAAACAGCCCGTTGTAGTAGCATCGACTTGATATGGCCGATGGCTTTCGTCGGGTTTAGTCCTTTGGGACAAACACTAACGCAGTTCATTATACCGTGACAACGGAACACGCTAAAAGCGTCGTCCAAATCACTTAGTCTAGCATCAGTTGCTGTGTCACGACTATCAATTAGGAATCGATAAGCATGCAGTAATCCAGCAGGTCCAATGAACTTGTCAGGGTTCCACCAAAATGACGGACATGATGTAGAACAACATGCACATAGAATACATTCATATAAGCCATCCAGCTTAGCACGCTCTTCAGGAAGTTGAAGATGTTCACGGGCTGGCGGATGATTGTCGTCATTGATCAAAAATGGTTTAATTTTTTCATATTGCGTATAGAACTGACTCATGTCAACGACCAGATCACGTACGACTGGTAAACCAGGTAATGGACGAACCACAATTTTACCTTTTCCTAAAGCGGAAAGCGGCGTGATACATGCCAAACCATTTTTACCATTCATATTTACGCCATCAGAACCACAAACACCTTCACGGCATGAGCGACGGAATGACAACGTAGGATCTTGTTCTTTAAGGGCGATAAGCGCATCAAGCACCATCATATCTTGCCCTTCTTCCACTTCAAGCGAGTATTCTTGCATGCGTGGTGCGTTATCAACATCCGGGTTGTAACGATATATTGAGAAAGAAAGATTCATCTTCGTTACTCCAATTAATAAGTTCTAGCTTTAGGTGGAAATGCTTCACGTAATTTAGGTGTCATGTTCACATCACGTTTAAGCATTGATTCTGACTCTGGTAAATAAACAGAGTGACATAACCACTGTGAATCATCACGGTCAGGATAATCGAATCGGCTATGAGCACCACGACTTTCCGTTCTAAAGTTCGCTGCAACTGCAGTACTAAATGCAGTTTCCATTAAGTTATCTAGTTCAAGACACTCAATACGTTGAGTGTTGAAATCGCTACTCTTGTCATCTAAACGAGCGAATTTCAATCTTTCTCTAATTTCTTTCAATTCAGCAAGACCTTCGGCCATCGCATCACCTTCACGGAATACAGAGAAATTAAGCTGCATACATTGCTGTAAGTCTTTCTTAATTTGTACTGGATCTTCGCCTTTACCAACTTCTGAGCTTTCCCAGCGATTGAAACGAACCAGCGCTTCTTCAACATCAGTTTGCGATGCTTCAGCAAAATCAATCTTATCGATAGCTTCACCAAGGTGAAGACCAGTGGCACGACCGAATACAACCAAGTCTAATAGCGAGTTTCCACCAAGACGGTTTGCACCGTGCACAGATACACATGCAATCTCACCACAGGCAAACAACCCACCAATTGGTTTTTCGTTGCCATCTTTATCGATGCTGATAGCTTGGCCATCAACATTAGTTGGAATACCACCCATCATATAATGACAAGTTGGAATAACTGGAATTGGCTCTTTAACTGGATCCACGTGTGCAAACGTACGAGACAACTCAAGGATACCCGGTAATCTAGATTCTAGAACGTCTTTACCTAGGTGATCTAGTTTAAGTTTAATATGCGTACCCCAAGGACCTTCACATCCGCGACCTTCACGAATCTCAGTCATCATTGAACGGGCAACAACGTCACGACCAGCCAAATCTTTAGCATTTGGTGCATAACGTTCCATGAAACGCTCACCGTCTTTATTAAGAAGGTATCCACCTTCACCACGGCAACCTTCGGTTACTAGCGTACCAGCACCGGCTATACCTGTTGGGTGGAACTGCCACATTTCCATATCTTGAACTGGAACACCAGCTCTTAATGCCATACCAACACCGTCGCCAGTATTAATGTGTGCATTAGTGGTTGAAGCGTATATACGCCCTGCACCACCGGTAGCCAATACTACCGCTTTAGATTTAAAGTAAACGACTTCACCACTTTCAATGTCAATAGCAGTACAACCGACTACATCACCATTTTGGTTTTTGACGAGATCAAGGGCATACCATTCACTGAATACTTTTGTTTTATTTTTAACATTTTGCTGATAAAGCAAATGCAATAATGCGTGGCCTGTACGGTCAGCCGCTGCAGCTGTACGAGCGCCTTGCTCACCGCCGAAGTTTTGAGATTGACCACCGAAAGGACGTTGATAAATGCGACCGTCTTCAAAACGAGAAAATGGCAAACCCATATTTTCCATTTCAATGATCGCTTCAGGACCAGTCTTACACATATATTCGATAGCGTCTTGGTCACCGATATAATCAGAACCTTTAACCGTATCGTACATGTGCCATTCCCAGTTATCTTCATGGGCGTTTCCTAAGGCTACAGTGATTCCGCCTTGGGCAGACACTGTATGTGAACGTGTTGGAAACACTTTTGAAAGTAACGCACAGGACTTGCCTGATTGAGAAATTTGTAAAGCTGCTCGCATTCCAGCGCCGCCAGCTCCTACTACTACTGCATCGAACTCATGAACCGGAATACTCACTTCACACCCCACAAAACAAATAAACCAACTGCAACATAAACAAAAGCAATAATGTTAAGTACATATTGTAACGTTGCTCTTAAACCTGGAGCCTTGACATAATCGGTTAAAACTTGCCATAGACCAATTCTTACATGGTACATAATTGCGACTAGCGTAATGAAAGTGAAAACTTTCATAAATATGCTAGAGAACAAATCTCTCCATACTTCAAAAGTCACCACAGGAGTGGCGATAAAGAAATATGTCATGTAAAAAGAAAATAAGGTAATGATAAGTGCCGTAGCACGCAGAGTAACAAAATCTTGCACTCCATTACGTTTCAAACTCGCTTGTTCCGTTACCACAATATCACTCCTATAACGATAGTCACTAACACCCACAAACCAATAGTGGCTTGTGCGCTTAAATTACCTGACTGAATTTCTTCCCAATGACCCATGTCCATAATCACGTGACGGATACCGCCAAGGATATGATAGGTCAATGCGGATAAAGTACCGATAGCCACGAATTTACCAAGGGGCCCTGCCATAACTTCTTGCACTGTATTAAACCCATCAAGGGAAGATACAGATACAGCCCAAGCCCAGATTACGAAAATCAGAGCGAAGAACATTGCGACACCGGTTGCCCGATGTAAAATAGAAACTATAGCTGAAGGGGGAAAACTTATCGTATTGAGTTGCAGATTGACTGGTCTTTGTTTTTTCACTTTATGTGCCTGTAATCATTGTTGAGGTTTGACGCATTTAATTAAAGTTATTTTATTGTATAGTGCATAAACGAAAACTGAGTTGAACAAGTTCAACTGTTAACACTTTGTTAA
Source organism: Aliiglaciecola sp. 2_MG-2023 (assembly GCF_030548145.1). Taxonomy (NCBI): domain Bacteria; kingdom Pseudomonadati; phylum Pseudomonadota; class Gammaproteobacteria; order Alteromonadales; family Alteromonadaceae; genus Aliiglaciecola; species Aliiglaciecola sp. 2_MG-2023. The sequence goes on along the minus strand of NZ_JAUORY010000017.1, from coordinate 56,894 downwards.
TTAACTATTAAACCTTTAACAACTAAGCGTTTTTTTTCATTTAGTGGCACAAAGTATATCCAGCGTTGAGCTTAATTACAATTTTTGTTCTAGATAAAAAAACTGTTTATTCAAAGTTTTCGATATTAATAGGTATTCTGAATACATTATGAGAATAAATATTAAACATTCATGTATTAAAATTGACTTGCAGCAACTTTCTAAGTACAAATAGCACACTTTTTTTCATGGCTGTTATTATTTAAAATATTTATAACAGTTTAAGAACTTAGTCTAAGGAGAACATCTTATGGCAGAAACTAAAGCCATTTTAAAGGTAGGCGACAAAGAGGTAGAACTTCCGGTACTTTCGGGAACTGCTGGGAACGACGTAATAGATGTTCGAGCTTTAGGCTCTAGCGGTTACTTCACTTTTGACCCTGGTTTTATGGCTACTGGTTCTTGCGAATCATCCATCACGTTTATTGATGGAGCTAAAGGCGTATTGCTTCATAGAGGTTATTCAATCGAAGAGCTTGCCAGAGACGCTGATTATATTGAAGTTTGTTATATGTTGTTACACGACAAAACGCCAACTTCAGAAGAATATGCTGATTTCAAAAACACTATTACACGTCACACATTGGTTCACGATCAATTAACAAATTTCTTTAGAGGTTTCCGCAGAGACGCGCATCCTATGGCCATGTTATGTGGAACAGTAGGCGCACTTTCTAGCTTCTATCATGATGATTTAGATATTTCAGATCCTGAACAACGTCTTCGTAGTGCATATCGCTTAATCGCTAAAATGCCTACTTTAGTAGCCATGTGTTACAAATATAATGTTGGTCAACCCTTTGTTTATCCTCGTAATGATCTAAGTTATGCAGAAAACTTCTTAAACATGATGTTTTCTGTACCAGCTGAAGATTACAAAATCAGCCCTGCTGTTGCTAAAGCTATGGATCGTATCTTTACGCTGCATGCTGACCACGAGCAAAATGCATCGACTTCTACAGTAAGACTTGCAGGTTCTTCAGGTGCTAACCCATATGCGTGTATCGCAGCTGGTGTTGCATCTTTATGGGGACCGGCTCACGGTGGAGCTAATGAAGCTTGCTTAAACATGCTGCAAGAAATAGGCAGTGTTGACCGTATTCCAGAGTTTATCGACCGCGCTAAAGACAAGAATGACCCTTTCAGACTAATGGGATTCGGACACCGTGTTTATAAAAACCACGATCCTCGTGCAACTGTTATGCGTGAAAGCTGTCACGAAGTGCTAGAAGAAATGAATATCGATGATCCTTTGCTAAATGTAGCTATGGAACTTGAAAAAATCGCCTTGAGCGACCCCTATTTCGCAGAGAAGAAACTTTTCCCGAATGTGGATTTTTATTCAGGTATCATTCTTAAAGCAATTGGCATTCCTACTAACATGTTTACTTGTATATTCGCATTAGCAAGAACTGTTGGTTGGGTTTCTCATTGGCATGAAATGCTTAGTCAACCTGGACAAAAAATTGGGCGTCCTCGTCAGCTTTATACTGGTGAGAACTTAAGAAAGTACACCCCAATTAAAAAATAACTTTTAGTTATGTTCAAAAATAGCGCCTTTTTTGGCGCTATTTTTTTGTAAACTGAACAATCAATAAACAACTAAACAGGCATTAACTATAAATTTACACAATGTTGCCTAAATGTTTAATGATTGACAGTTTAAATAATCGATTGTTTTTTGAAAAACGATTGAACTAGCTAAGTTAAATTTACGTAAACATCGAATAAAACGAGTATAAGTGATAAAAAATGCTTAAATACCACGCCAAAATATTAGGGTACGCAGGCCTAATTCCATTTATCATGTTGCCTTTTTTCATTCTATGGGAAACCGTTTCTTACTTTGAAGGGGTCGGTTTCTTCATTCAATACTCCGCTATAATACTGTCGTTTTTAGGTGGGGTGTTATGGTTTGACGGAATTAATAACGAACGTTCTATTAGCTTGTTGTATATTGCCATGTTGCCGTCAATTTTAGCCTGGTTAAGTGTTATTTGGTTACCTCCAAAGATAGCCCTGATTGCTTTAGCCTGTGCTTTTACTGTGGTTATTTTCTACGAATTTAAACTTTCCACCTTGGCCGTATGGTATCGATCCTTAAGAATACGCTTGACCTCGATTACCGTTGGTAGCCATTTAATGATGATTTGGTTAATTCAGCAAACGTCTCAATAATTAAAATTCAAAATCCCAAAACAATTTTGAACAAAAAAAAATAGCCCTAATGGGCTATTTTTGTTGTTTATATTATCAAAAACAAGAGGTTTTAAGCTCGAATGAGCTCCAATAATTCCGCTGTTTTTTGCTCCATCAAGGCAATATCACCTGAGGATTCAACATTTAGGCGAATAACCGGCTCTGTATTCGATTTACGCAAATTAAATCGCCAGTTGCCAAATTCCAAGCCAACACCATCGGTATCATCAATAACCTCAGCCAGAGGCTGATATTTTGCGATAACTCTTTGTAATGCAGCATCAGCGTCTTCAAGCAAGCTATTAATTTCACCCGAAGAAGGAAAAGCAGCTATTCGCTGTTTAACTAATTCAGATAAAGGTTGAGAGCTTGTGCAGATTAACTCAGCAACGAGTAACCATGGGATCATACCTGAATCGCAATATGCAAAGTCTCGAAAATAATGATGCGCACTCATCTCACCGCCATAAACAGCATCTTCTTTTCGCATTCTTTCTTTAATGAACGCATGACCCGTTTTACTCTTTATCGGGGTCCCGCCAGCTGCTTTAACAATATCTTCGGTATTCCAATAAACACGCGGATCATAGATGATTTTACTGTCTGCATTTTTATCTAAAAATGCTTTAGCTAATAAACCTACAATGTAATAGCCTTCAACAAAGTCACCTTTTTCATCAAACAAGAAACAACGGTCAAAGTCGCCATCCCAAGCGATACCCATATCAGCTTTGTGGGCGATAACGGCATCGGCAGTATCCGCTCGGCTTTCTGGTAATAATGGATTTGGTATACCATTTGGAAAGTCACCATCTGGTTGATGATGAACTTTGATAAATTCAATGGCAACATTTAGCTCTTTGAGTTGTTGTTCAATGGCATCTAACGCTTTTCCTGCCGCACCGTTACCCGCATTTACAACTAGTTTTAAAGGCTTAAAGTTTTTCAAATCAACGTAAGACAACATATGTTCAACATAAGCGGGTAAACAGGTACGTTGAGAATACTTTCCTGAAGTGGCAAGCTTTTCTGTTGAAACACTACCCTGCCCCTTTAAAAAAGCGTCGTCGCTACAGCGCTTATCCGAAAAAAAGTTTAAACGCTCATCGACAATGGCCTGCTCATATTGTTCTGCAATATCTTTTATTGCAAATAAGCCAGTATCACCGCTGATTGGACGAGATTCGCTTTTGACTAATTTCATACCATTATAATCAATGGGGTTATGACTGGCGGTAACTTCGATTCCGCCATCCACTTTTAAATGTTTAGTGGCGAAGTAAATTTCTTCGGTCCCTGTCATCCCAAGGTCAATAACGTTTGCCCCGCCATCAACTAAACCGGCGCTAAGTGCTAACTTTAATGGCGCAGAGGTATGACGAACATCTCCACCAACCACCACGTCTTTAGCTTTTAGGTATTCGGCATAAGCTCGACCAATACGATAGGCAACATTTTCGTCCAACTGTTGCAACAACTTGCCGCGAATATCGTACGCTTTAAAACAACTAATTTGCATCTTGATCAATCCTTATTTACTTAGCAGTACGACCATATCTATCGGAAAAGCGAACAATATCGTCTTCACCTAAATAACTACCTGATTGCACTTCAATAAGCTCAAGAGGCACTTTGCCTGGATTTTCTAACGCATGAACTATACCAATTGGAATATATGTCGATTCATTTTCAGTAACTAAGAAGGTTTCTTCGCCATTAGTCACTTTTGCGGTACCTGAAACTACAATCCAATGTTCCGCGCGGTGATGATGCATTTGAACTGACAATTTTTCACCAGGATTAACGGTAATTCGTTTCACTTGGAAACGGCCACCATTATCTATGGAGTCATAACTTCCCCAAGGTCTGAATACTTCACGATGAAATTCAAACTCAGGTCGATGCTGTGCTTTAAGTTCGTTAACCACGGTTTTAATGTCTTGAACTTTATTTTTGTTGGCTACCAAAATTGCATCTTTAGTTTCTACAACTACCACATCGTCCAAACCAACCACTGCAATTAAACGCTGCTCTGAATTAATGTAACTATTATTCGTATTGGTTAGCATCACATCGCCCACACAAACATTGCCTTGGGAGTCTTTTGTATCTGAGGTTTCCCACAACGACGACCAACTGCCAACATCATTCCAACCAGCATCAAGAGGAACCATAGCGGCATCGTCAGTTTTTTCCATTACCGCGTAATCCACCGAATCATCTGGACAGGTAGCGAAAATGTCAGCATCGACTCTAACGAAGTCCAAATCTTTAGATTCAGATGAAATCGCTTCTTTACATACTTTAAGCATCTCAGGTGCGAATTTTTCCAGTTCCTGCAAGTAACGACTTGCTTTGAACATAAACATTCCGCTGTTCCAATAGTAATCACCATTAGAAACGTACTTTTTAGCGGTTTCCATATCTGGTTTTTCTACGAATTGAGAAACCGCAAATCCGGTTTCAGAATGGTTTAATTGCTCGCCTCTGCGAATATAACCGTAACCAGTGTGTGCACTGTCTGGAACAATTCCAAAGGTGACTAGTTTACCCTGTTCAGCCAATGCATTGGCATGTTGTATCGCTTTGTGGAACGCTTTATTGTCTTTAATTAAATGGTCTGCAGCCAACACTAATAAAACCGGATCTTGACCTTCGCTACATGCTTGCAACGCAGCTAAAGCAATAGCAGGCGCGGTATTTCGGCCAACAGGTTCAAGTAAAATACCACCATGTTTCCTACCTTGTTGACGTAACTGTTCAGCAACTAAGAAACGATGGGCTTCGTTACAAATGTAAATAGCAGGCTCTACTTGCAAACCATCGAGTCGGCTAATCGTATTTTGCAGCATGGTGTTTTCATCGGTTAATGCCAAAAACTGCTTTGGTAATGCAGCTCGAGATTTTGGCCACAATCTACTTCCAGATCCGCCGGCGAGTACAACTGGTTTCATGTATTTTTCCTTTTTTATATTTTAATGATGTCTAGATTAGCAACTCGCTAATATTGGATACTTTGAAGCTCGCCTAATTCTAGAAATCACCCGTTCCACAAACATAGTTAAACGCATGCTATAAAAGCTGCGCTTAGTAATCAACAACTGAATGTCTATTAACTGTAAATCGTCCATTTAAAGCCAATTACAAGCACAATATTAACTTTTGCCTTTCATTTTTTTAACTTCTAAACAGTGTCATAAATTAGCAATATTGATAGTACTTGTTATACTGCGCGGCAATCGAAATATCGCGAACAAATTTCATCTATGCAGGAACAAAAATCTCGCTTTGGCGGCACTGAAAGACTTTATGGTTTAACCGAAACACAGCGTCTAAAAGACGCTCATTTTTGTGTGGTCGGCATTGGTGGTGTGGGAACTTGGGCAGCTGAGGCTTTAGCCCGCACAGCAGTAGGTAATATCACCTTAATCGACCTAGATGATATTTGTACCACTAACACTAATCGCCAAATTCATGCCCTAACCGACACCGTTGGCGAAGCGAAAGTGGAAGTAATGGCTGCACGAATAAAGCAAATTAACCCTGATTGTAATGTAAATTGCATTGAAGATTTTGTCACCCCAGACAACTTAAATGAATATATGAACAATGGATTTGATTATGTCATTGATGCAATTGACAGCGTGCCTGCAAAAGCCGCTTTGATAGCCCATTGTAAACGAAATAAAATTAAGATAATTAGTACCGGAGGGGCTGGCGGTCAAATCGACCCAACCAAAATCACCATCGCAGACTTGTCAAAAACCGTTCAAGACCCCCTTGCGGCGAAACTTCGCAATCAGTTAAGGCGCTTTCACAATTTCAGTCAAAATCCCAAACGTCGATTTGCCGTAGAGTGTGTCTATTCCACTGAACAACTGCGCTACCCTCAAGGTGATGGCAGTGTGTCTTGCCAAAAATCTGAGACTCAAAATAGCGCAAGACTGGATTGTAATAGCGGCTTTGGGGCATCCGTTTCAGTGACCGCATGTTTTGGTTTTTTTGCTGCATCACGAGCAATTAATAAGTTTTTATCAAGCTAAACTGCTCATGTTAGCCGGTTGCTCACTCGGGCTTTTTTAATATCTAAAATAATAGCCACGAACAACCAAATTAATACAATCGACACCATTAACCAGGTGCTCTCCGCGACCTGCATTATTTCTTCGCTTAATAGTGCAGTTGAGGTTATCAATATTAAGTAATAGGGTAAATTAAGCAATCCCGCTAACCAAACCACTTTTGACGGTCGTTTGTTAGCGCCTTGGTTAAACATAAAAAATGCCAGTGAATTAATATGTACCATGGCCAGTAATAATGAACGTAAATTAGTCGCGGAATCAGACGAACTTGACTTACTATTTAAGCGGCCTAATTGGTAGTTAAGAAAAGAGCCCAAGGTTGCGGCTAAAACCATTGCTATGGTCAAATATAGAATATCCTCTAAATTAGGCTTGGATACAATAACCAACACCACCGCGAAAAATTGACCTGGAAAATAGAACCCCACATAGACAATTGATTCAGCTAAAATAATGAAGAAAATGAGGGTGTAAAAGTACTCTCCAAAAGCTGATTTTAGATTTTCAAGAATTGTAATTCCCGCCGGAATAATATCAAAGTGCACTAGGCTAGCGATTAAACCTAACGCGAATAAAGCGGTTGTTGGCAATATAAAAGCATATTTCATATCAAAGATACGCCATCTAATCATTTTGAGATCAACACAACCACATTTCACCTTGATAAATGTTGGAATTGGAATTCATTACTATTAAAGAAAAGAAATTGGGCATATTGCCGATACCTAGATAACCGATGCTTAATTGGATTGGAAAATTAGACAAAAGGTAATTATGTCGCCACAATCAAGGTATTAGTTTAGTGACACGAATAATAATTAAGGATACTTCATGCGTATGACCCAAGACGAACTCAATCAATTAATGGCAGACAGTGCCCAAAACGCGATTGATACAACATTGGATGAATTTAAACTGGTTTTGGATGGCACAGTTGAAAGTATCGCTTTAGTGGACGATGTGATTTTAGCTTGGATTGAAAAATACAAAGATCAAGCATTGGAAAATGATGCTGTATTCACAATATCTAATATTTACGGTGCATATATAGGTGAAATATTTAAACAGCTTGTGGGTGGAAATTGGCGCTATGATGAATCTGACAAAGATGCCCCTTACGTGGTTATGGAATATTCAGGTAAGTCTTATGCATTTGCCGGCATCTGTTATCAAAGATTGGTCAATGACAGCCAAATCAGTGTGCAAGACTACTTTCAACAAGCCGTTGGAAATAGCGTTCAATAAAATAATAAAGAAAGTCAGTTTAAGAAGATACGGGCTGGTTATCGGCCCAATCTGCAATCATGTAACGTAAATGACGACTTTTGAAAATCCAATATAACACCACTAAATCAAATAAAAACAAGGTCGCTACCGCCCAAGAAAATTGCCAATGTTGGCTCAAAGAAATTTGTATTTGATGGAGCAAATCCAAAATCACGGTTAGAATCAAACAAGGTTTAATTAGTCGTCTGATAAATTGCCATTTTGTGTCCCACCACTTTTCTCTATAAGCCACAATAATTATCGCGAGCAGCGCGCCACCACCAATTCCGAAACCAATAAACAGTTCATTCTTTTGCGGGTAAAATATTTCTAATAAGCCATCAGCATCGCGGAAATTACTTAGAGACAAAATAAAAATCACGTAGCTTTTGGCAAGAAATAAACAGCACCACCAAAAGAACCGTGGAGGTCTAATGCGTCCGGCTTCATCGTATTGACTCAAGGGTAATAATAATTTCGACATGTTACCTATTTTTTAATGCTAGACACAGGCATCGCAGCCAAATGCAACAACCCTTTATTCACTCTCAGTTTGAATACCCAATGACAGAAGCATGTCATCAAGCACTTCATCTAAATCATCGAAGGTGCCGCTAGATATATATATGCTCATACTTGAACGTATACTCACTTGCTGACCTTGTTGATCACCTAAAATTGTGCTTTCCAAAGCGTATCTCATACGTTCAAAAAATGATTTGGCTGAATCTTCCTCTATGTCAGTTAAACACACAATAAATTGTTCAGGTGCAAACCGACCTAAAATATCTCTATCGCGAGTTACCTGACTAAGGGTTGACGAAATTTGTTGTAACGCCAATTCACTATTTGTCGCACCTATTTGACGATTTACATCTCGGAAGTTACCTAAATCAAATAACGCTAAAGCATTAGCGCGGCCAGGCGAAGGTTCAGGTACACGACGAATTTTTGCCAGCGCAGCTTTACTATTTAATAAATTGGTAACCGAATCAAAGGACAAACTATTGAGGTATCTGCGACGTAACCAAAACACAATTGCGATGACCACGATCAAAAGCACACAGACGACTATGACGATTGTTTGAATACGTTCGTTTCTCGATTCTTGTAGACTGGACTCCAAACTTTGTATTTGACTGTGTAAATTAGCCACACCCAATATTTTGCCTGATTCTTGCTGCTCAATAGTCTTATTAATCATCACATCTGAAAATGCTTCAAAGGCTTTTTGCGCGTTTTCAACATCACCTAAAAACAACTGTATTTGCACAATAAATTTTAAGTAATCTTTGTTTCTATTGATGAATATTTTATAGCCATCGCTGGTGTGTTTTTCATCTTCTAAAAACTGTTTTAAGCAATTGATATCTTCATCTTCATAACACACCACAGCACTATACCAACGAAATAAGCTGTTAAATGTTGAGCTGTTAATTGAGTCTAGGTAGATTTTCCACTTCGCCAAACTATAACGTAACTGCTCAATATTATTAGTTCTATAATGATATCCGGCCTCAGCAAAGTGCAACCATACGTTAGAAAGCGCGGTATCCACAGAGATATTTACTCTCTTAAACTCTTGGATTGCTTGTTCGGCTTTTTCAAAATTCCCGCTCGCCATTTGTGAAGAGATCACACTCATGAGAGTGGCCAACAAGTTGGAACTGGTGTACGTGCTTAACCCCAATTCATAAGACTTTTGAAACTGTTCAGCGGCTAAAATTTGTTGTCCGAGTGAGGCATATAATAGCCCAATATTATTGTGTATATGCGCTAACGCTGCCTGATCATTCTTTACAGCATAGGTTTCTAATAAGGCATACATTTTACCCAGCTTTACACCTTCATCCATGTCAGCATGACAGACCGTAATCAAGCCTAATTGCGCGCTTAAATGAATGTCCTTAAATTTATTTTTGGAAAGTTGCTCCGCGCGTTCGTAAAGTTCACATCGCTCCAAGTTTTCTTGGACATCATAGATAAAGCCCAGCTGATAAGTAGCGGATGCGTAATATTCCATTTCTTCATTCACATCGGCATTATTAATCAGTTCGATTAACGCTTGTTTGGCTTCCTCATGTTTGCCAACGCAAATTTGCCAATGAGTCCTCATAACGGTTAATTGAAAACGTTGTGTGTCGTTTATTTCAGGAAGGTTTAAGTGTTCACCAATAGAAATATTTGCATCGTCTTCAGGACAATCATATGTATTGACTTTTGAGGCAACAATAAAATCAGCGACTTGTTTATTTTGATCAGCGAAAACAACAGCGGAATTAAGCAGGCCAAACATGAAGAAATAAAAGCACACGGATTTTATATTCAAGATAACGTCCAACCCGCACTTTTTAAGGGAAAAGCAATTTAGCATGATTCAATTATTCTTATTACATTCAACCCTGAATGTTCAGGTGTATGAAATCAATAACGCGAGTTTAAGTCTTTCTAGTTTTAAGCACAAGACAGAATGAATTAGTAAGAAAAAACCAGCCAAACAGAAATACAAAATTGAAACGAAAATGGTTATTAGCAAACCTAAACACTTAGGCACATATACTGGCCTAAAGCTTATAGCGATGATTGAACGCTATCACTATCACGACCAATGACATTCCTGTATAATCCCGCGTATTAAAGTACCGACTCGTCGAGACAACGTTTAGTCAGCTAAACATGAGTTAATCCACCATTTATTAGTCTTAAACCGAAACGTTTAAGCAATACCAGCTATAGCACAAGGCACAAGATGACCGTAGAAATTGTTAACCCCAAGCAAACCACTACCCTAGAAACACCAGTGAAAGTCTTGGAATCAAATAACGTAAATAAAGTGACTTCGGGAACGAAGATAGGGTTTGTTAGCCTGGGCTGCCCAAAAAATTTAGTTGACTCAGAACGTATCTTGACGCAATTACGCACCGAAGGTTACGACGTTGTACCAACCTACAATGACGCTGAATTAGTGATTGTAAATACCTGTGGTTTTATCGATTCAGCTGTACAAGAGTCATTAGATACCATCGGTGAAGCATTAGCTGAAAATGGTAAGGTCATTGTTACCGGTTGTTTAGGCGTCAAAGAAGACGAAATTCGCGAAGTGCATCCTAATGTTTTGGCTATTACCGGTCCCCATGCATACGAAAGTGTGGTGGAACAGGTGCATGCGCATCTGCCAAAACCCCAACACGACCCTTTCATGCAATTAGTGCCAGATCATGGGATTAAATTAACGCCAAAACATTATGCCTATTTGAAAATATCCGAGGGCTGTAATCACAGATGCACCTTTTGCATCATCCCATCCATGCGCGGTGACTTAGTCAGTCGTCCTGTGGGAGAAGTGTTAGATGAAGCCACACGCTTAAAAAATGCAGGTGTAAAAGAGTTATTGGTTATCTCCCAAGATACCAGCGCTTACGGCGTTGACGTAAAATATCAAACCGGCTTTTGGGATGGAATGCCAGTGAAAACTGACATGCTGGGACTATGTAAAAAACTGGCAGAAATGGGTATTTGGGTGCGCTTGCATTATGTTTACCCCTACCCCTCGGTTGATAAAGTCATTCCGTTAATGGCAGAAGGGAAAATATTGCCTTATTTAGATATTCCTTTCCAACACGCTACACCACGAATACTGAAGTTGATGAAACGTCCTGCTGCGGCAGAAAAAACCCTCGAACGGATCAAAGCTTGGCGTGCTATATGTCCACAATTAATTATACGCTCAACCTTTATTGTCGGTTTTCCAGGTGAAACAGAAGAAGAATTTCAACAACTTTTAGACTTCTTAACTGAAGCTCAGCTAGATAGAGTTGGTTGTTTCAAATACTCCGACGTGGAAGGTGCCAAGGCTAACGATTTGCCTGATCCAGTTTCCGAAACAGTTAAACAGGAGCGTTTTGAACGCTTCATGGCGCTTCAGTCGCAAATTAGCGCTGAAAAACTACAACAAAAAATAGGTCTGGAATACCAAATTCTGATTGATGAAGTGACAAGTGAAGGAGCTGTAGGTCGCTGTTTCGCCGATGCTCCAGAAATAGATGGGCAAGTTTATTTAACAGATGAATTTGACGTCAATCCTGGCGATCTAATTTGGGGCCAAATTATTCACGCAGACGAACATGACATGTGGGCAGTGAAAGTAGAAGACTAAATCAACCTTGTTGGTTTCATTGCCAAGCTCTGTCAAATGCGAATCGTAAGTACTCAGTGTAAGTAGCTTGTGCGCGCACAAAGCAAATCTTCTGCGCAAGTGCAATTCGGGCTGATAATCAGCCCGTTAATTTACCCGTTGAACAATTGGACAACAAAGTTACAGTATAAAAAGACCATGTCAAAGTATCGGTTATAGTGGGGATTTAGTAGCTTAATTTCACAACTTTAAATTGAAAGAAAGTTTTAAATCTTGATTATAGTGATCGTTATTTGTATCTAAACAGTTTTAATCTTTCTTATTGTTGCAATAATTCAATAATAAAATACACCATGCTGACACATTTATATTGGTTGTCCTAAACGCTGTTTATATTTCAATTAACTTACTGGCATAGAAATAGCATTGTTACAAATAGCGCATTGGCAGAGTGAATTTTCATAAGTAAAGGCACTGATTGCACCAAAATAGACCAATAATTATAATATTAAGGTTTCCTTTACTCATAGTATCGAGACATTTTGTCGCCACTAATTTAACCTATTAAATAGAGTATTTATTTTTGAAAAATTTTATGATTCTGACTAATGGCAGAAGCGGCAGTAATTATCTTGTTGATATTATCAACCAACATCCCTCACTTTATAATTATGGTGAAGTACTAGGATCTTGGAGCAAAAAAAGAAAGATTAAACAATTTTTAAGAATCGAAAAAGAAGAAGATTACCTGCAATTTATATTACAAAATAAAGTGTTCTTTTATCTTTCACAATTATTTTATTTTCTAAAAAACCGATCTTTGTTCAAATATAAAAAACCGTCTTACGTTACCCATACTGGCATCAAAGAGTTTGGAATTCATATTCAGAGATTGAATTTAAAACATTGGTTGCTAAACAATGATAATTTGCAGATTATTCATTTATATAGAGAAAACCAACTAGACAGATATATATCTCTATTTGCGATGCAATCGACAGGTCTTGTCTCGTCACAAAAGTCCTCATCTAAAATGAAAATCACAATTGATTGTAATGATTTATTAAACACTCTAGACATTTATGAAAAAGAGATGGAGTTTCAATTCGAACTGGCGAATAGTGTAGATTCATCTCGAGTGATGTCGTTGTCATATGAAAACCTATTTTATGACGAAAACAAAAATGAATTAATTGGCCAAATGTTTGATTTTCTTGGTGTTCCTCGTATCCCATTGAAAGAGAGACACAAACGCATATTATCTAATGAATTATCCGAAAAAATTGAAAATTACAGCGAACTCGTTAACGCATTACAAGGCACTAAATATAGTAAATACTTAGGGTGAAATTGTGAAAACATTAATCGTTTTACTTATATCCGTAATGCCGACAAATGTACTTAGGTGTTTTTTGTATAATATTTTGTTGGGATACAAAATTAGAAACGCCAAAGTTGGTTGGTTAGCCGTGATTGATGTAAGCCAGTTCGAAATCACTGGGTCCCGCATAGGAAGAATGACTATTTTTCGAGGGCCTATGCGTGTCACCATTGGAAAAAATGTGCAGATTGGTTTTCGAAATCGCTTTAATTGCGGACAATGGGTTGCCAAAAAATCAGATTACAATCGCCATCTCCTAATTCACGAAGATGTGCTGATAACCAATGGACATCATTTTGATGTGGCTGGTAAAATAGAAATCGGCATTAACTCGGTAGTTGCAGGTATAAACAGTCAGTTCTGGACTCATGGGAATGGCGTGATAGATAAAGATATTACAATCGGCCGAGATTGCTATATCGGTACGTCTTCAATCTTCTGCCCCGGATCACAGATTGCCGATAATACCCTTGTCGGTGCAGGTACCGTTATCACTAAAAAATTTGCAGAAAGCAATGTTTTGATTGTCGCATCGGAAGGTAAAATCAAAAAGAGGCGAGATACATGAATCGTAGAGACATGCTGAAGTTTGTTGCAGGTGTCGCTATTTCCCCTTACTTGCAATCTCTTAAACTTGCGAGTTTAAAATCAGTCGCAGGGAAGAAAGGAATCAATTTTGGTACCGCTGTGGGCCCTGATATATATAGAAACGCAAAGTATAATGAATTTGTGCTCCATCACTGTTCAATATTAACCCCTGAAAATCAGCTAAAATGGCGAGCTGTAGTGTCTGGAAAAGGAGACTATCATTTTCACGATGCTGATAGGCTGTATGGTTTTTGTAACGACAACAAATTAGCAATGCGAGGACATGCTCTCATATTCGAAAAAAGTATGCGTGACTGGATACTCGCGAGCAACCGTCCATTACAAAATGAAATAAACCAATTTATACGCACAATTGTTGGCCGTTACCCTAACATCCTATCTTGGGATTTATTTAACGAAATAACTGATCCTGATGGTTACAATGGTTGGCTTAGAAACGATAGTATTTACCAGAAAATTGGTCATGGCTATGTGAAAAACTGTGCACAACTAATGCACAATATTAGCCCTAATTCAGAAGTAGTGGTGAATGAGTGGTTTGGCCCTTATAAAAATAGATACTTCAGAAAACGACGGCATGCGGTATTGAAAATGCTTGAGTATTTACGAAACAACGATATACAAGTAACAACTTTAGGAGTGCAAAGCCATCTCAAATTTGCCAAGGAAGAATATGACCAAAAAGAATGGTTATCGTTCTGCAAAGAATGCAAAGACCTAGGTTTTGACTTAAAGATCTCAGAAATCGATATTTCTCATGGTCAAAATGCGGAAGCAAATAGAACAATAAATCAGATTAGCTATGATATTCGCACTTATTTAGAGGATACCTTATCATTTGCCAACGTAAAAGATGTGATAAGTTGGGGTCTAATTGATTCATACGCTTACTCTATGTCTGATAGTATATGGAAACAGCTTCCATATGGAGCAGCTCCTTTTCAAAGTAATTATGAATTAGGTATTCTTGGTAAAGAACTTTATGCCTCATTTGAAAATGCCCCTCAATATGTCGACGAAAAGAATTATAATAAAGAGTAGCAGTGAGTAGTAACCGTAAATGAAACGCCTTAAAAATTTGGTCCCATATTTTCTTGAACTGAGTACCAAGTTGATTTCACTTGTCACGTCAATTATCTTAGCATCTTCGCTTACAGTTGCGGATTTTGGTGAATATACGTATTTACGCAGCTTTGTATTGGTATCTAGTACGTTATTACTCTTTGGATTGCAAACCTCAACATTTCAATTTGCCAACAAAACTTACAATCTAAAAAATCACTATGCAGCATTTTCATTAATTTTCATTGTGCTAATTGGCTTGATATTTTTTACCATACTGCATTTTTTGGGAAACGGAATATTCTCAAAGTTTAATCATGATTTAGCATTTTACATAGGATACTTAGTCCCTATCAGTATGCTAAGCATGTTCTCAATTGTCTGTTTTAAAGCTCTTGGAAAACCCATTATAGGCTTTACTCTCGCTTTTTTGACTGCCCTTGCATTATTTAGTTGTATTGTAATAAGCCTTATAGCTTCTTCAATTTTAATAGAATATGTATTTAATTATTTAATTTGGGTTAATGTCATCGTTTCAACTATTTGCTTGATAGTTTTGATTTGTTCTTTGAGGCCGTCATTTTCCAATAGACAAAATTGGCCCATAAAACATTGGCTATCCGTTTCGACTTCGATGTGGCTTTCTGGTTTTTTCCCTATTGCATTATTGCAGGGGCTAGTCATTATCTTTGGGATGTATTTCGCTTCAGATACCTTGGGGTATTTTGGCTTTGCCGTTTTAGTCGTAGCTAACATGGCAATGTTTAAAGACGTAAGTCTAAGCTTGTATTTACCCAAATTGATACATCGATATTCCACCAAAAAAATATTAGATAAAGCACTTTTGGCTCGGGCTATTTTGTTCGGTCTTGTGCCTGTGTTAGTTATGCTGATTTGTATTTTCCTGATGCAGAGTACGTTGCAACGTGTCTTACCAGAAAAACTGTCCCAGGACGTGTTTACTTTTATATATATATTGGGTTTTTCACAAATATTTATGGCTATGTACCAACCCATTTTTAGGTTGCTCTCTGCGTTAGGTTTTCATACCCGCGTATTGATTATCAGTCTTGTTCTATTAGCCTGCTTACTGTCTTTGTATGTTCTCTTTGGTACTATGGGAAATCCTTATTACATGGCAGCCAGTTCAGGTATTGTCAGCTTTATGGCATTGTTAATTTCACTCAAAATGCTTAACCAAATAACGGTATTACTAAATGATTAATTTTATAGGGATTGGGGCACAAAAGTGTGCTTCTTCATGGATATATGAAGTACTAAGGAACAGTCCACAAGCCTGTTTGTCTGACGTAAAAGAATTAGATTTTTTCTCATATTACTATGATAAAGGGTATGAATGGTACGAATCTAATTTTTCAAACTTAGAAAAATCAGTTGTCGGTGAAATATCGCCTTCTTATTTTTATAATTCGGATGTTCCTCAACGGGTTTTCGATTACAACAAAGATATGAAAATTGTGTTATCTCTCAGAGATCCAATTAAAAGAATGTTCTCTAACCATTTACATGAAGTAAGGGCGGGAAATATAACAGGCGAAAATATCAAGTTTGAAAATGCATTCAATAATAATCCATTGTATTTCATTCAATCTAGCTATGCAGAACATCTTAAGAAATGGATGCAGTATTTTACGTTAGATAATATTCATGTCGTCTTTCAAGAGAACGTGAAAAATAATCCTCAAAAAGTAAGTAATGACCTTTGCCAATTTTTAGACATCGATCAACTCGAACTTATGGAAGTATCAGCGGTAAACGCCAGTTTGCAGAATAAAAACCCAATCATTGGCAGTATGTTTGAGTTTGGTGGCGATATATTACGAACGTTAAAATTAAAAAATGTACTAAATGACCTAAAAGAAACATCATTGCTAGGTGGACTTTATAACAAGAATAAATTACACATTAGTGAAATTGTTGAACCTATTGAAGTTGATTTTAAAAACCAATTACTTACCCAATTAAAAGAACCAGATCAAGAATTAAAAGAAATATTAGGGATGACAGAACTGCCATGGGAATTAAAATGACAAATGCAGCAATAGATACAATAGTCCTTGTTGGAACCCAACGCAGTGGTACAACATGGATAATGCAAGTATTGAAACAAGAAACTAGTTTCAACGTTTTCGGAGAAGTATTTAGAGAAATTCGTTCACCAGAATTTAAAGGTGATCCGGCATTGAAACCAGATTTATTTTATTTGGAATACAAAGACAAATATAACGATTCATCTTCAATAAACTATGTAAAGAAGGTCTTGGCTGAAGACCAGAAAATAACCGTTTTTAAAGTCATGTATGATCAAGTAAGACGTAATACTGGTTTGTTAAAACTGCTGGCAAGTCCAAATGTTTTAGTTATTAACGTCGAACGTAAAAATATCTTTGAGATGGCACTATCTAAGTGTATTGCTTATAAAACAGGCATCTATCACGCCGAAAAAGAACTTACCTACGACGGCTTTCATTTGAAATATAGAACCATTTATAGTCGTTTATGGAAAGAATCAATTAAAAAACGCATATTTCCATCTCTCATTCGTCTATTTTCAAAAAATTACAGTTATTTCGTATATGAAGATTTAGTCAAGGATTTTAGTATTTTAGAGGCTGAAATTAAAGGCTACCTTAATATCCAAAGCTTGACGTTAGACTCCAGTAGTACCAAATGGAAAAAGACTAGTAAAACAAATAAATACAGTGCCATTTTAAATTTTGACGATATTACCACCAGACTCAAAAGTAGTATTTTTAAGGGTTATGTAAAATGAAAGTATTAATCGTTTCACCCGGAGGCGATGAGTTAGGTGGCGGTATGGGAACGGTTGCCAAAAACATAAAAGACTATTTGCAAAACGAAACAGATATCAAAGTTAAGGTATTTGATTCCCGCGGCGAAATTGGTTTTCTATTGTCGTTTTTATATTTGTTCCGTGCCCTATTCCTTGTAACCGCAGAATTACTCAAAAATAGAAAAGACGTATTGCTTCATATCAACGTTTCTGAACGTTCGAGTTTTTATCGTAAATTTTGCTTTATTTTCATTGCAAGGCTATTTAAAGTCCCAACTGTTTTGCATCACCACGGCGCTGAGTTAATCCCATTTTACGAACACTGTGGTGGTCTCAGTCGAAAGGTAGTTCAATATTGTATACGCAATTGCACGCTAAATATTGTACTCGGTGAAAAATGGAAGGTATTTTTAGAAAATGCCATTCCAAACCACGCACCAATTCAAATAATGTTTAACGCAGTTGCGCGACATCAAATCCCAGTTAAGACTAACCAGAATTTTTCTATCGCGATGATTGCAAACCTTTCAGAAAGAAAAGGGGTTAGTTTGGCCATTGAGGCAGCGAAACAATTAAAACAAGACTATGATTATACAATGCACTTTATCGGTGGTGGAGAAGTAGAAAAATATAGAGAACAAGCGAAGAAGGAAGATCTTGAAGATCAATGCATATTTCACGGTTGGACATCTCGAGAGAACACATTAAAATTAATGGCTGACTCCAATATTCTTATCTTACCTTCATATAACGAAGGCCTTCCTATGGTAATACTCGAAGCGATGGCTCAGGCAGTGCCGGTTATTTGTACGCCAGTAGGCTCGATTGGTGAAGTATTCACCCATGAAAAAGAATGTTTGTTCATGGAAGTGGGCTCAGCAAAATCGCTTTACGTTAATATTAAAAGATTACAGAATGACCAAGTATTGCGCGCTGATTTAATATCAGCAGCAACAATAACCTTTGATAATAAATTTTCCATTCAGCAGTACATGACATGCCTATTAAAAACCTATCATTCACTTTTTTAAGTTTTATTGGATTACTTTTTTTAGGTCCACAAGCGTACAGTAAACAAACGAATATCTTGTTTATTGGAGATTCAATTACCCAAGGTGGAAAAAAGGCTGAAGAATATACTTATCGTTACGAGTTATTTAAATTATTAACTGATAAACAAATATGCTTTGATTTCATAGGCACTAGGAATCACGCCCATAAAACAGGCTTTGAATGGCCTCAATATAAAGCATTGGAATTTGATAAGGATCATCAAGGTTATTATGGCATTAAAACAAACGAGCTATATGAGCAAATTAAACGATTAAAGGATAATTTTGGCAAGCCCGATATTAGTCTCATACATATTGGCACTAATGATAGAAAATCCACTGATTTACACAATGACGTTGAGATTCCATTGGGCAAACTGATCAGAATATTGGTTGAAATGAATCCTGATTCGCTGATTTTAGTTTCTCTGTTGAATCAAAACTATGGAAATATACAAAAGGTAAGAACAGCAATCGAAAACACTATAGCAAAGGCAAAATCTGAGCAACTTAATGTATTTGCAGTAAAACATTATGTTGGCTGGAATGAACGTCCAGGAATGACTAATTCAGATACCTTGGATTGGGTTCATCCGAATATTAACGGTCAAAAGAAAATGGCCCAGCTTTGGTTTGAAGAAATGAGTACCCATAATGTTTTCGAACAACACTGTGCAAACTAAAATAAATCCTAAAGTGTCTGTGGTGATCCCTGTATATAATAGGGAAAAAGAAGTTTATCAGTTGATAAAGTCTTTAAACTCACAAACCTATGACAATTTTGAGGTTATTTTTGTCGACGATTTCTCTAGCATACCTTTACAGGACTCGTTAGATAAGTATCACGGTGATATCCAATTCAAACATCTTGTGATACGTAACCCTGGAAATAAGGGTGTTTCATATTCAAGAAACCAAGGCGTAAATATAGCTGATGGTGAGTATATTGCTTTCCTCGATTCAGATGATTCGTGGTTTCCTGAAAAATTAGCTGAAAATGTAAAACAAGCAAATATCTACTCAGGCACTATTTTTTGTATGAGTAAAACAGAAGTCATTAAAGATGGATATTCCGAAGTTTTACCAAAATCACCGATTACAGAATACAAATGCGGTGAAGAATATCTATTTGAACACGGAAATTTTGCACAGGTAAGTTCTTTTTTTCTGAGTCGTGAATTAGCTGAACAATTAACCTTTAATCAGAACTTGGTGCAATATGAAGATTTTTTATATTTTATAGAAGCCTTTAATCATGCAGAAAATATCGTATTTATAGATAAACCGTTAGTAACGTGGAATAATTTACAAATTGAAGGCCGATTAAGTTTAGACAAGAACTATACACAAGCCACTACATTTTTAGAACAGGTTAACTCAAGTATCGGCAGGTCTTATTTACAATGCTTTTATCTTCGCTTTGTCATGCCCTACTACTTTTACCGCAACATAAATTTTTCACTGACTACGATTTATGGCTGCTTGTTCAATTCATCAATCGCTAAAAAAACCATAATCTGGATGACGGTGAAAGGAATTATGGGAGATAAATTAATTTCAAGACTTAGAATGGCAGTAAAAAAATGAAAGATATCACTCAAAAATTAGCCATATTTGTAGATCAAGAATCAGCGCTTGAGCATA
Source organism: Aliiglaciecola sp. 2_MG-2023 (assembly GCF_030548145.1). Lineage (NCBI taxonomy): Bacteria > Pseudomonadati > Pseudomonadota > Gammaproteobacteria > Alteromonadales > Alteromonadaceae > Aliiglaciecola > Aliiglaciecola sp. 2_MG-2023. The sequence goes on along the minus strand of NZ_JAUORY010000017.1, from coordinate 36,610 downwards.
TCGACACTCTATCTACAAATAAAGGAGTTAAGATTATTGCATTTGCCAATGCTCACGCATGCAATCTGTGTGAATCAAATCCAGAATTTAAAAACGCACTATTGCATGTCGATGTCCTATTTAGAGATGGTATCGGTGTAAAAATGTTATTGTGGTTTTTCGGAAAGCAGGCTGGCTATAACCTAAATGGTACAGACTTGATCCCCAAAATCATGCAGGTTCATAGTAGCAAACGCTTTGTTTTTATCGGTTCGGATAAAGTATCTGTAACTAAGGCATCTGAAGTGTGTATCAATAAGGGTGTCAATGTCGTTAACCATCTTGATGGCTTTAATGACTTCCCTACCATGATGTCATTTATTGAAAATAATCAACCTGAGTATCTTGTTTTAGGAATGGGTATGCCGAAACAAGAACTATTTTCAGAATACTTAAAAAATCATTATAGCGGGGACATATTGATAATAAATGGTGGCGCTATACTTGATTTCTTATCGGGTAAATTTACTCGGGCACCAGAATTCGTGCGGAAGTTTGGACTAGAATGGCTTTATCGCCTAATGAAAGAACCTTTACGCCTATTCAATCGTTATGTAATAGGTATTCCAATTTTTTTAACAAAAGTAATCTATGCACGATTTTTCGGTTAGTTACAAAAAGTTAATCCAGCTAACATTTATATTTTCGCTGTTTCTGTCTACAGGGGCCGTCGTTGATTTCCTTATAGCTGGTCCTGATGTTAGAGATCAGCTAGAAGAAAGCAACTCCCAATTGAGGTTGTTTTTGTGGTTACCGGTATACCTGTTATTCACCTTTTTTTCTGTTATTTACTACAAAAAGCTACTCGATTTTTTTAAACAAAATTTACCCTTTTTATCTCTGCTACTACTTTGTTTAGTATCTTGTCTTTGGTCGGGTTTATTTAGTTTATCTATTTATAGTTCCTCTCAAATGGTCTTGCTAACCTGCTTTGCTATCATTGTCGGCTATAGTTTTTCTGCAAAATCAATTCTTAAACAAATCTACTTTGTACTTTGCACAATAATTGTATTGTCATTTATATATGTTCTAGCCATGCCAGAGTATGGCGTATCGACTTATGTTGACGAGGTCGCTTTTAGAGGTGTCTTTCCTGAAAAGAACCGACTCGGACAAGTGCTGGTGTATTATTTCTGTTTATCCTTTGCTTTGTTTAAGCGTAATACGGTAAATATGGCTATTTTTGCCATGGCTTGTTTCCTGATGCTAGGAAATAAATCAGCGACAGCACTGGTTCTGACATTAATGCTGCCAGCATTTTTCTATATTTCTAAACTGTTTTACGGAAATCAGAAAAGCATCATGGTTAATTCGTTTGCGGCATTTATTCTGGTATTCATAACAACGTCTATTCTTATATTTACCTATGAATACCTTTTGTTATTGTTAGGTAAAGATCCAACCTTAACCGGACGCACAGATTTATGGCACTATGGCATTGAATCTGTCATGGAAAATCCTTTTCTCGGTTTTGGTTATAATGCTTTCTGGAAATATGAAGGTGGCATGGGCGGAGAGTATATCCGAATACTCTTAGAATGGGGCCCTATGAGCATGCACAACGGCTGGTTTGAAACCGTACTGCAATTAGGTATTATTGGCCTACTGCTAGCTCTATATGTGTTTTTTCAACTACTAGGGTTGTCTGTAAGCGCGCTAAATAAGTCTAAAATGAGCCAACATTCACGGGTTATTTTTGTCTTTATTTTGATCTACTTTATTTGGAGTCTGATGCAACACATCATTTTACGTCACCAAGAATTTACCCATTACTTATTTACGGTAATATTTAGTTGTTTATTTTTTTACAAAACAAAATCGAAGAGCCAAATTATAAAAAAATAAAATATCTTCTAAATCTATTTCAATGCTATTGGCTTAAACCATAGATTAAGCCAATCATTACCATAACATAAGCAATCGTCATTAAAGTAATTCCCCTGCGCTGAGTAAAGAGCCTATTTCGATGAGATAAAGCCACCCTCTCAACATACCAAAATAAACATCCCGCAAAGCCAATATTTAAAATAGCCATTAGGGTAAATTTAATAATTCCGTCATTCCATGATAAATAACTAAAAACAGCGTTAACAAATACTATGCCTATCCAATGATTTAAATATAATGGATAAGACCCCCCCCATAAGCGTACCAAATGTAGTTTTTTACACTCGCGAGCAAGAATTAAAACAAGGCCTATCCCTAGAAACAGTGAGAATAACCTGTATTCATAAGAACGAAAATCATGGGTTGAAGCCACACCAAAACAAGCCCCTATAAAAACCAGTAAAATGACAATTTTGATACTTTTAATCAAATAAAATTTGGGAAACTGTTTGTTTATTATCGCGGCTAAAACACCGAGTGAAATGGGAGGATAAATCCAGAAAAACCAAACTACAGCAACTACGTATACATAAGTTGCAATATGCCTTCCAATATTGGGTAATAGAACTAGCAATAAAGGCGCTAACAGATAAAATTGTTCTTCTGCATTGACACTCCAAAAATGATTACCGATGCCGTTCAATGGCATGCACTGCTTACACGCCTCTAACTGTGGAGGGCCAAATATATTGTATACTTGCGTAAATTTATAGATGACGAATTCAAACCATTACCCATCAAGAGGATCTGTCATTAGACTTAGCAACAGCAACAATATTAAGGCGATATAATATGGCACCCATATACGAATCGCTCTGTTGAAATAAAACCTTGGAAGATCTTTTCTCTTTGTTTCGAGTAATATGCCTCCAATAAGCCAACCACTTAATGCAAAAAATATATCTACTGCCAACTTTCCACTAGGTGTCCAAGGAGAAAGTCAAGCATGGACGAACATGACAACGCTAGCTAAAATAATTCTTAAATAATCAAAATAGGGATAGTAACTATTTGTTTTAGTTGACACTGAGGATAATCCTTATTTTAACTGATAGATTTGTTGCACCTTGCATAGGGGGCTTTTCTACTGATAAGAAGAATTAGCGTATTCGGTTAATTTACACGTGAAATATAACACTATCCACACCAATACATCACACGCCTCTCTTTTTAATATAAAAATAAAAAGTGAATCAATATATACGTATAAATAATGTATTAGAAAAGATGATTAGAATAACTGGGGTTTTTGTTTGAATCTTACAAAAAAAAAAGCCAGAACAATTTGTTCTGGCTGAATTTATTTAGTGTTATGGTGAAAACGTTTCCGTTTTAACTTAACTTCTTACTTTACGTCTAAACAATGACAACAAACCTAAAGACAATAATAAAATAATTGATGGCTCAGGCACTGCACTAGCACTGTCACTAGCACTAGCACTTATTACGAAATCACCATCGATATCCATTACATTACTATAGCTGGCTGAATCAAAACTACCATCTAAGAAATCAACAAATTGGACACCATTGATGCCTTTCAAGCTACTCATAGCAGCTGAGAAGGTAAACACTGAATCCATACCAGAATAGATATAACCATCAGTCAAATTGCCAGCCCACTGAAACATCATTTCAAATGCACTTGGCATTTCCTTCGGATCATCAGTAAAAGTTACAGCACCTGAAGTAGCGGTTATATCAACACTTAGGTTGCCATTAACGCCACCTGAACCAAATTTATTCGCAGTGGTAAATATTGCATACTCACCAGCCAATTCGGCAACGTACATTACCACTGTATCAACTACTTCTAATCCAGTGTTAGCCGACACCATGCGGTAATCATAAAACTCTTCGAAAGAACTACTAACACCGTCTAAATCCAACGCGTTAATACTTTGACCATTGAAAGTCAATAAGGATGCATTGGCGGAAACTGATGCAAACAACATCGACACACCACACAAAATTGACAAACCTAAACTAGTTTTCATTTGATACTCCTGATAAAACTATTAATTGACTTACTATCTATTTAACAGCAAATTCCATACCACCACACCAAACAAACAGACAGAAAATAAATTTAACATAAAAATCAACAACTTAATAAAATTAAAATTTATTTAAGGGAATAAAGACAACCTTTGCAGAACATTTCATGACAAACGTGTAAAGTAATCTGACAGTGTAACGTACGATTTTTGACCAGCTACGGGCTATAAAATAGCTTTATGTAAATTCATTGATTTGAATTAAAAATAAAAACTTCTTAGTCTATTTTAAATAGTATCGTTAACGATTCCCAAATCAAATTAAGTCGTACCTAGCCAAACTATGATGTTACACTACGCTAGCCCCTCTTTGCTGATTCAATGCAACAGTTAATATCGATAAAATAAAACCATTAGCTTATAGAATTAATTATTTTCCTATCGTATGATTTAGTTTGTTCTACATTATATAGCGTCTAGACCATTGGGATTTTATGACATTTGAATACATTTATTAAAATTATCATAAACAATAACATAGCCTTTATTTGATGACGCTTTTCAAATGGACAATTTGCAGTCTGCTTATAATATTCGCCTTTCATTACAGCGCGTACTCCAATATCAATTTTTCACAAAAAGTTTTAGATTCAGTATTAGAGAAATATGGCTCTGATGCGCTGGAAAGAATTATCAATTGGCAAAATCTACTAATTGAAAACCAAGATGAAGATATTGATGAACAACTGTATTTAGTGAATAACTTTTTTAATCAACTGGATTTTGTCGATGACGATATTCATTGGGGAAAAAATGATTATTGGGCGACGCCATTGGAGTTTCTAGGTACCCATGGCGGTGATTGTGAAGATTTCACTATTGCAAAATATTTTAGTTTGAGAGAATTAGGCGTACCTGCCAAGAATTTGCGACTGATGTATGTAAAAGCGTTACAGGTAAATCAAGCTCACATGGTACTTGCCTATTATGATTCACCAAATGCTATCCCACTTGTTTTAGATAATATAAATCCCCGCATCCTGCCAGCATCAAAACGACAAGATTTATTGCCAATTTATAGCTTTAATGGTGATGGGTTGTGGATGGCAAAAGCCCAAGGACGTGGACGTCAAGTTCAATCCGGCGGCAATAACAGTCTATGGGAAGACTTAACGAAACGAATCGAACAGGGTTTGTAAATCAAAGGAGTACATATAAATGCCACTTTCTAGACAATTAGGTCTAAGCCTTTTGCTAGTGCTTTGTTGCGTATTTATTGGTTCAATTTGGATCAATGTTAGCAAAACTCGTGAATTTGTGACTCAACAGCTATCCTCACATGCTCAGGATGCTGCTACGTCTCTCGGGTTATCTATTTCTCCTTATATGGGGGAAGAGTCAGATATTCCTGTTATCGAAACCATGGTGAATGCAATTTTTGATAGTGGCTATTATCTATCGATTACCTTAAAAGATTTAGATGATAACACCCTACTTGAAAAACTTAACCCTTCACAGATTGATACGGTTCCAAATTGGTTTATTGATTTGTTCCCGCTCAACCCTCCCGTTGCTAAAACACAAATAAATTCAGGCTGGAGCATAGTTGGGAGCCTAAGTGTGATCAGCAATCCAGGCATTGGTTATAAGCAATTATGGAACAATACTAAACAGACGATGTTGATGTTCGCCGTGATTTTTATTCTGGCATTATTGTTTAATTTGTACTTAGTCAAAATAATTACGACTCCAATTAAGGCTGTTGTTTCCCAAGCAACATCAATAAGTCAACGAAGGTTTGACCAAATTAATCCACTTCCCAGGACACCAGAACTCCGAGAATTTGTTTTAGCTATCAATAAAATGTCAGCTATGCTTTCCAAAATTTTCACTCAACTCGCAGACCAAGCTGAGCGTTATCGACAATTCGCATATACAGACAGCCTAACAGGGGCAGATAACAGACGTGCATTCAAATTAACCCTAACAAATATGTTAGCCGATATTGAACATCAGCCCAATGGCTATGTTTTTATAGTCAGACTCAATAGTTTAGCTCACGTAAACAAACAATATGGTGTTCAAAATGGGGACGCCTACATCAAAGCGGTTTGGAAAATTCTTAACCAGCATGCTATTGAACCAGATTCGACGGTGTCAATTTACAGAATAAGCGGGGCTGATTTTGCTGTGATTATCGAAGACAATGACTTAGAAAACTGCCAGCAACTTGCCGATAGTTTTGTAAATCAATTTAATGATATTGAAAAAACTGAGTTTGCCCAAGGAACAGCCCATATAGGCATCAGTAAATTTAGCTATGGAGATAACTTTACTAAAGTTTTAGAAAGCGCCGATAGTGCACTAGCAAGCGCATTGGAATTGCCTAAAAAATGGCAAATAGCGAGCAATCTAGACATCCGACAAAGCAATGCTATTTGGCGAGACCAACTGCAACTATTGGTAACTGAGGGGAGTATTAATTTTGTCGCTCAACCAATTCAAAGTTGGGACGGTCAGATCATTTATAAAGAGTGGTTTGCTAGGTTTACGCTACCCAACACCTTATCGCCATTACCAATGGCACAACTCATTCCAGCATCTATGCGATTAGACTTTAGCCAGCAATTGGATGAGATGGTAATTCGCGATGCTATAAATCAATTGAATGTTCATTCCGATACTATTGGTATTAATGTCACACGTTCATCTTTGGCTAAACAACGTTTTCATCAATGGTTAATAGATGAATTGCCCCAAGAAAGCGCACTTTGCGCTAGAATTGTGGTAGAAATTCCAGAAAGAGCGTTAGTTAATCATTTGCAAGGACTAGACAAATTAGTCGCTAAACTAAAAAGTAAGGGTGTGAGAATCACCGTTGAACGTTTTGGGGCGCAACTAGCCGCAGTTAGTCACTTACAAAAAATACGACCAGACTATTTGAAAATAGACGGAAGATACACTCGGCAAATACACAATGAACCGGATAATCAATTGTTCGTCCAAACTTTGGTGAGTATCGCCCATGGTTTAAATATTAAAGTTATCTCAGAAGTAGTTGAAACAGAATTAGAGGCACGCTGTTTGCAGGAGTTATTTGTCGATCATGTTCAGGGCTTTTATATTAGTAAACCAATCCCTATACAATCGTAAATTGTGAAGCCAAATAGATAGTCTTCGCATTAGGTAAAATTTAAATAAATTAAAGAGTTTAAAAAACATACTAGCAAAGGTACAATGCTGCCGAGAATGAGTAGTAGAGGTAAAAATATGCGAATTTTAAACTTATTGGTGTTGACCATGTCATTGGCGGTCGTGGGTTGCACTAAACAACCTAATGAAAGTATTGGTGCATCTGTTCCATTGAAAGAGAACGATGTTAACGTTACTGAAAAAGACACACCGGCATCTATTGTGGTTGAAGATAATTCTAACGAACTAAGTGAGTCTGAATTCGAATTTGGTGAAACCTCAGTAACAACCGTAAACACTAGCCAAGCAGCGAAGAAGCAACTTATGGATAATATTACATCCGTAAAATTGGTTGAAGAAGTTACGATTGAAACAGCGACCGATTCCAATGAGGAAGTTGACGAGCAAAGTACCTCAATTATCACCAAAGTATTAAATGACCAATCAAATGATGTTGATGAACACTCTCCTATAACAGAAGAAACATACTCACTTGATGATGAACAAGCCAAAAACGAGGTAGAACTTAGCAACTACAGTTTTTATGGTGACCCCTCACAACCTGGATATCAAATTCAATTGGCTATTTTTGGTTTAGTAGATCAAGGTATGTCAATTGTTGATGCAAATAGACAAGTTTTAAAAAATATCATTAGAAATGAAAATAGTGTAGTTAGTGGAGAAGCGCAAAAATTGGTTTCTCAAAACTTTGTAGTCTCCAAAGAACTTATTGGTGATTTAAGCAACGTCACAGACTTAAGCGATGCCACTAAACTTGCGATAGAAACATTACCTGATGATGTTGATTCTATAGTTTCACTGGGTGTAACACTGTATCCAGATTATGCACAAGAAGTGATTACCGCTGCGACTTTAACTGGTGAAATATCTGGTGAAGATGCAATGTTACTTGCAATTGCGGCAGGAGCGGATCCCAGCTCAATAAGTACGGCAACTGCAGCAACAGCAGCTAACGCGGTTATTGCTGCAACCCCTACCCCTCTTGGAGCAGGTATAGGTGCAGCTGGTGCAGGCGGTGGTGATAGCACAGCATCAATTAATTAAGAATATAAATCTTTAAAAATAAAAAGCTGGACTAAATAGTCTGGCTTTTTTATTTGTGCTTTTATTTTACCAGAGCTGATTTAAATGCCAATTTGGTAGCGCTCAACAGCCACACTAAATATTTCCATTAACCAAAGACTGCTGATAAAAATTCTATAAAACAACGTTTAAAGAATGATAAATTCATTCTATGTGGTAAATTAGTGATACACACTTTGCATTTAGATGAGCATAATTTAGTTGTCTAAAAATACGTTTCAATACTTCCTTTTTTGTTTTCTATTATTGATTATCTTTTGGATGCCAGTACCTCTCGGCTCAAATAGGCCATGGGCTTGGAGCATAATGCAAATAATGACATATATCCTTACGATAGGATGTATAGCCACTTCTTGGAAAAAGCCATGGTTAGGATTACACCAATATAGAGTCCCAATAATTTTATGGCTGATTTTTCTAGTCATATCCATCATTCAAATTATTCCACTTCCCTCTTCCCTACTCCATTTTTTATCGCCACAAGCCTATGCAATACAATTGAGCGGAGAAACATCAAATTTTTATCTAAGTCTTGATCTAAGCCAATCAAAAATTGCATTGTTAAAAAGTTTCAACTACTTCTGTCTTTTCGTTGTGATGCTCACATTGGTAAATGACAATAAAAGAATAAGGTTCGTACTTTTAACCATATTGATAAGCGCAACATTTCAAGCATTGTATGGCACGCTAGAGTTACTTTCAGGCTTGAAATACAGTCTAATATTTAGCTTACCGGTTTCAGATTCAGTCACTGGGAGTTTCGTATATAAAAATCACTATGCTAATTATTTAATGCTCGGCCTATCAGCAGGAATAGGTCTTATGGTTGCAAGTTTACAAACTGAAAAACCTAGCACCCCGCGCGACTTTTTACGCTCAGTGATCACCACTTTATTAGGCAATAAAGCACTGATTAGAATAAGTTTAGCCATTATTGTAATCGCGTTGGTTATGTCTAAATCTCGCATGGGTAATGTAGCTTTTTTCTGTTCAATGACTATTTGTGGCATTATGGCGCTTATTTTAATAAAAAATAAGAGCCGGAGTCTGAGCATCTTAATTGTTAGTATGTTCATAATTGATGTTTTCATACTTAGTGCTTGGTTTGGTTTAGATAAGATTCAAGATAGACTGGTCAATACTAGTCTCACTCAAGAGAGTCGAGATGAGGTACTCTTAGATTCACTTCCAATCATCTCTCATTTTCCACTTTTTGGATCTGGTGCAGGTAGTTACTACGCTGTTTTTCCTCAGTATAAAGTAAATGAAGTACATAACTTTTATGACCATGCTCACAATGACTATTTACAAATGACGATTGAATACGGCGTGCCAGCCACAAGCCTTCTTGCTTTATTAGCTATACTTAGTTTGTATAACGCATTTTATGCCATGCATCATAGAAAAAAATCAAACATGAAAGGTGCTGCTTTTGCTTCTGCAATGGCGATTATTGGTATGCTGATCCATATGACTGTTGATTTTCCATTGCAGGCGCCTACCAACGCGAGCTATTTCGTTATCTTTTTAGCAATAGCGTGGATAGTTAAATTTTTAAAAATGACAAATTATAGTGCAAGAGAGATAGCTTAATGAATCGTAAAATTAGTATACCTATTGAACAGGATCCAGCGATTATTAATTTGCTGTCACGTATGCCTAAAGAAGTTCAAGCATCGTTTACGGAAATTCAACTTTCTCATTTACGAAATGCAGTAGCTTGCAGACAATGGGGAAAACATCGTATAGATTTTCGAACCACTTTTGGTTTATTCCGGCGACGATATTATGCTGTGTTTTTATTTGGCCATAACCTTAGATCGTTAACCAGGGAACAGCAAAAAAGACAATTATTCCTCAACTCGTTATTATTAACCTGTTTATTAATATTCTCCTGTTTGTTGGGACTATTAACCTTATATCTAATTAAATCTGCGTTGGGGATCAATTTATTTGAAAACTTTTCGTTGGGAATTTGGAGTTGGTTTGCTGGTTAGCTATTTATCACTTTTTTCACACATCCTTTGAGCATCAATAAGGTAGCTTCAGGTTCATTTCTTAGCCATCTACAAACTTGCTTTTGTAAGCCATTTTGCTTAATCGCGTCAATAACTAGAGTGCGACTTTTGGGATTGCGCAATCCTAGCGCTAAATGCCGATAAAATTCATCTTTAAAATTAATTAATATAGGATGATTAAATTGATATAACGCTAAACCTAGTTGGGCATAAATAACGTGGACTTCAGTTTTTAATGGCCCATAATGATGTGCTTGTTTTAAGTAATACAAAAGTTCATCGTCAAACTCTTGCTTCCGCCATTTAATCATTGCAAGCGATGCCCAAGTAACTGGCCAAGATGGCCTAAGTTTTAATGACGCTTTATAATATTCATTGGCTTGTTCTAGCCCAGTTTTCGTATCTTCATAACCAGCTATTGCACCCCATTCATAAACCTCAGCCATGGTGCTTGTATATAACGGATTACCTTGATGTTTAATCAAAACTTCCTGCATTATAACTTTTGCCAACTGATATTGCTCTAATGACTGTTTATCTCCACTTGATTGCCACTCATCAAGAATATTACTTACTCGATAATAACTTAGATTAGCGCTGCCATAACGATATGAGGTGATAGCCGCCCATAAACATAAAACAGACAAAAGTATAGGAACGCAAAGTTTAATTAATCCCTTCTTTACGACCATTGCAGATGCTCAGTTATTTTTTTTGGCGTATCGAATAACAATTGACTACTAAGCGGTTCACCTACCCTATCTAACAAAACATCCCGACATAAACCCATATCATTTGGTCTTCGGTCTGTATTGTGCGTATCTGAGGCAACAAATGAGATTAGTTCTTCGTCAAGCATTTTAAATGCTATATCTCTAATTGATGGAGAAAATCGACCTGTTATTGAACCAGCTGTTACTTGAAAGATTGCTCCAGCTCTTTTAAGGGGATAAATACGTTTGAAGTTAGCAATAATGTCTCTATTGCGCTCTGGGTGAACGATTATTGGCTGAATATGATTGGACATTAACCAGCGTATTAACTTGTCACTACCAGGAGGTATGTGACTGTGCGGCAATTCTAAAAGCATAGCTTTGCGACCCTGCCACTGACCAATATAGGGAATATCATTGGTTTTAACCCACTGAATAATCTCCGGACATATTCGAACTTCAGCAGCAAATGCTATTTTTAACTCACATTCCGTTTTTTTTAGTGCCATCAATAATGTTTGATAGACGGTTTTAATAATTTGAATATTGTTATCAAAATATCCCATATGGATATGCGGGGTACAAACCATTTTATCTACCCCCACTCCTAACGCCTGCTGAGCCATATCTAAAGCAGATTGTAAATCTTTGGCACCGTCGTCTATCCCTGGCAGTATATGACTATGTAAGTCTATCAAACTGATTTTGAACCCGATTCATACGTAGTGTAACCATAAGCATCATAAAAACCTGAATACTCACCCGATTTACCGGCTTTTTTAAGGTCAACTTGGTTGAGTACAACACCATCAACTCGATGCCCAATTTGTAAAAAGCGACTTAAACCAAGGTTTATGATTTTATCGCTTGTACTATCTGCTCGAACGACATAGATTACTGAATCACAAAGGTTTGAAACAACGATAGCATCACTTACAGCTTGTGTGGGAGCAGTATCTAGAATGATATGATCATAATCAGCTTCAAAAGAACGTATAAGTGCTTTGAACTTATCAGAAGCCAAAATTTCTTGTGGGTTTGGCGGTATCGTCCCTGCACAAAGTACATCAACATTAGACACCTCATCAGTCACAATGCACTCTTCAATAGAATGTGTGCCCGCCACTAAATTTGCGACGCCAGGTTGAAACCCGGGCAAATCAAATTGGGTAGCTAAACTCGGTTTTCTTAAGTCCGTATCAATTAATAACACTTTGCTAAGTTGACCAATAGCAAATGCCAAATTAATAGAAACTGTACTTTTTCCTTCTTTTGGAACGCTGGAGGTAACCAAAATAGTTTTACTAGGCTTATCGATATTTAGTAATTGTAAGCTAGTACGTAAGGTTCTGACGGCTTCACTAAATGTGTGGTGTTCTTTGTTAAAAAAGTGCCGTAATGATAAGTTAGCGCTCTTCTTGTGCGGTTGCCAAGGAATAATACCAAGCATCCGCTGACCTAATTTGCGTTCAACATCTTCAACTGAGCGAATGCCTCGATTTAACGCGTCCATTACCAGCGCTAAAATAACACCAAACATAAGGCTAACAGCAAATGCTGCGCCAACGATTAAACTTTTCTTTGGTTTAAATGGTTCCCTTGGCACTTTTGCTGCATCTAAAACTCTTGCGTTAGCCGTCTCAAATCCACCTAATTCACTGGTCTCCTTTAAACGCGTAAAAAATGAATTGTACAATTGCTGGTTAATATCGACTTCTCGTTGCAATGCCCGACGCTTGTTTTCAAGGGATGTCAGTTTGCGATATTCTTGTTTAGCAATTTCAACTTCATTTTTTAAATCATTTACCTTATTAATGGCTATGCGATACTCGCTACTCACTCCAGAAATAAGTGAACGAATTTGATTGTTCAAACTTTGTTGAATAGATGCCAGTTCAGCTTTGGCAGAAATCATTTTTGGATGCTTTGGACCATACACTTCGGTCAACTCAGAGACTTTACTGTTGGCTAAAACTTCTTCACGTTTCACATTTTGTATTGATGGATGGTTTATGACTTCAGGCAAACTAGAAAGCTCATCCATAGAAACATTCTTAGCGTTAATTTGAGTGAAGATTGCTTGATTAGTTTTAAGATTATTCTGAGCTTTGAGCAATTGTTCACTGCGCTGTTGTAATTCTTCTGCAGCTAAACCAACCACACCATCAATATCAACTAATTGTTCTGTTTCATAGAATTCTGAAAGCTTTTTTTCAGACACATCTAACTTACTTTTCAACCCCTGCAAACTATCATTTAACCAAGAAGTCGCCTTAGCCGTCATGGTTAGTTTTGCTTCTAAATACGTCTCGATATAGAGATCAGCAAACGTATTAGCAATAATTGCTGCCATTTCTTTATCTTCACTTACAAACAGGATATTGACCACCTGAGTTTTGCGGACAGGCATAATGCTCAAATTACTCATCAGGTTTCTGACTGCAGTTTCAAAGTAGACATTTTCTTGCTGTTTAGGATTTAAAACATCCACTTCTTTTTGAGGTAAGAAAGGCAACCATTCGCGCATTTGTTGTTTAACCGAATCGACTAAGTTGTCATAAACAGCACCTTTATTATTTTCACCATTAAACACAGGGTGTGCACTTAAATTCAATCGTTCTGTAACTTTTTCAGCTAAATAACGAGAACGCAATATCTCGTATTGGGTTTCAAAATACTCTTTTTTAGAAGAATCTAAGCCATACACTTCTTCAATAGAGGTTACTTTAGCTTGGTCAGATTCAATTAATAAGCTAGTGCTAGCTTTATACGCTGGCGTCATGGAAATAACGATAAGTGCAACGAGTATGGTAACCAAAGTGGCCAACAAAATAATGCGCCAAAAATATCGGTTTATAGAGTGCCATATTTGTTCAAAATCAATTTTTTCTGAATCTAAGATCTTCGAATCAAGGTTATCATTTGTCATATTATTTTGAATTTACCATCTATTCCTAAAATTAGAAGAAACTTTGCTTAATAATTACGATGTCTCCAGGAAGAACTATAAATGTAGACTGAACTTCCAATGTTTTCTCTAGTCCATCAACGTTTCGAACAACTTGTATTTTGGTTTTTGAAGCACGCTCGGTATATCCGCCGGCAAGAGCTGCGGCTTTATCGATTGATAAGCCGGGTTGGTATGGATACCCACCAGGTTTTTTGATTTCTCCATCAATAAAGAAAGGACGATATTCAACAATAGTGACAGAAACCGATGGGTCAATTAGATAGTCACCTAACAAGCCATTATAAATAAGAGCTTCAAGCTCTGGTGCAGTAAGTCCTATGGCTTTAATATCCCCTAAAAACGGATAATTAATTACTCCTACATCAGTCAATCTAACCTCTTTAGTTAGATCCTCTTGACCAAAAACAGTGATATTAATGATATCGCCAGAGCCTAATTTGTAGCGATTGAAACCTTCTTCTTGGGCGATACTCGAAAAGCAGACAGAGAAAAATACAATTAAAACCACTAAGCGCTTAAACATCTTAATTAACCTAAGTAATATTACAAAGTGGCAGTGAAGCCGATACTAATGAGATTTTTATCATAATCAATTGTGTCCTGATTACTAGAGCGTTCATCATATTGATATGAAAGGTCTATTGTTAGCCAACGTCTAAATTGGTATTTTGCGGCCAACGTTAAACGATTAATTTCATCTTTCCTTGAATTGACACTACCTTCATAAGAATCATCAATATAAGAATAATATGCCTCACTTGATAAACGATCTAACCAATCATGTTGCCATCTTGCTAAATACGTTCTGCGTTCGATGAAATTTCCTTCACCGTTAGTTTCATCGGTATCACTTTTAGTAGAAAACTCAAAATTACTTCGATCAATAGGCTGCCAAACAACACCAAGTGCCCAATCAACTCCACTAAATTTGTCTCTTTGTTGAGAATCAAAATCTTTCTCTTGATAACCAATTTTTGCGTAACCAGAAGTAGCAGCGGTAGAATCCCATTGCAGTCCGACTAAAATACTTGAATTAGTACTATCAAAACTTTCACTTCCAACCGGCGTATATTGATAGGTCACATCGGTACGACTGTAATCGATAACCATATCCGTAGCGGAAGCAATTTTATAATAAAAAGTACTGCCAATTGTCTTAAAGTCTCGATCTCTTGCCAAATAACTTTCTTCACTGCGATCATAATCTAAATCACGATACGCTAAACGGAAATCAATTCTCGCACTTGCAGTTAGTCCGCCATAAGAGTATACCAGATCACCATCTAAACCTTTATAGGTGTCAATTGAAGCTAGATCATTACCCGCGCCGATAGAGTAAACAGTACCCCGAGCATCATGACCATCTTCATACTCTATTGTAGTGGACACTCGATGGCGACTATTGAGCTCTAAATCGAGCATAGCGCTTACGAAATGATCTGTGTAGTTATCTTCAGAACTCGAATAATAATCGCCACGTTCCAACCTATAACCAAATTGAACAACGTTATTTCCAAAATTATTCAATAACAATAATTCGGGAACAAACGTACTTTTCCAACTATCAATCTCGTCACTCGCAGCATTAGTTACGTTATCATCTAAAGCATAGGTAACTTCAATAGACGGAATAAGTTCAAACCCACCCAAGTCTATGCTGCCAGCCTGTTGTTGTTGCGCTACAACATTTGCTTGGAAAACCAAAGTGGCACTAGCTACAGCCAGTTTGAAGTAATGCATTCCGTAGTCCTTATTTGAAAAAATATCATCTGCACAAAACAGACTATTCATTTTGATTACATACTGAAGTTTATACAGTATTGACTAAATCAGTTACGTAAATCTTTAAACGTACTTTACAGATGTAACTTGTAACTTTTATTACATGCTAAAAGTATGCCACTAAATTTTCCCAATCACACCACGAACATATCTAAAATAAAAATTTGTAGTAGCCTACAAATTAGTTGTAGTGAGAACACAACCAAATATAAATATTTCGGTAAATATTGATTTAAAACAGTGCAAGTCCACAAAGCTCAAGCTTTGTGCTTTAAACAACAAAAGTCTTATCGAACAGAGACACGGCTAACCTTACTAGTTAGCGCGCACCAACAATAACCATTTTCAATATAAATCGGATCCATTTTAGTGCATTTTTAAGGTTGAAGTAAGGGGATACACTAACAAAATTATTATAAGTACCTAAATAAAATAGATTTTTAAAACAATGTCCGTATTAAATAACATAAATGTTCTAAATTAGAGAAAGTATTCAAACCAATTATTGGATATAAAATCAAATGTATAAAATTATGTTTAGCCAAAGTTAACGCTATTCTATTATATATTTTCATCATCGGCTTGATCCACAATTTCTTGTTTAAGACGTTTATTGGTTTGCACCCCAAGGTGCCGAAATTGTTCTATTTGACGAACAAGATTTCCCTTTCCTGAGACTAACTTATTGGTTGCTGCGTCTACGTTTTTTTGCACTGATTCAACGGATTTGCTGATCTTCTCCATATCTTCCACGAAACCATGAAATTTGTCATACAGCTTGCCAGCTTGAGTGGCAATTTTTTGCGCATTCTGATTTTGGTATTCGTATTGCCAAATATTATTGATGGTACGTAGTGCCACCAATAAGTTAGTGGGGCTAACTAACATAATATTATTGTCCAGAGCCAACTTTACTAACTCAGGCGCGTGATCTATGGCCACTAAAAAAGCAGACTCTATGGGAATAAACATCAACACATAATCGAGTGTGCGAATGCCTTTTAAATCTTGATAATCCTTTTTCCCCAGCTCCTTAATATGATTACGAATAGAATTAGTATGAGCTTGCAAAAATTGTTTACGGGCAACCTCATCATCTTGACAATTAAAATAGCGTTCATAATCTGCAAGGGACACTTTAGAATCGACAACAATGTCTTTGTCGTTAGGTAAGTGCACCACTACGTCTGGCTGATACAGTTTTCCCGACTCATTCTTGAGGCTAACTTGGGTATCGAACTCGTGTCCCTCACGTAAACCAGATTCAGTCAAAATGCGCTCTAGAACAACCTCACCCCAATTACCCTGTTGTTTATTATCGCCCTTCAAGGCCTTGGTCAAAGCTGCTGCTTCTTGGGTAATTTGTTGATTGAGTTCTTTGAGTCCTAAAATCTCAGTTTTAAGGGAAGCTCGCTCTTGCCCTTCTTTTACATACTGATCGGAAACTTGCTTTTTAAAACCTTCGATTTGCTCTTTCAGTGGCGTTAAAAGAGCGTCCAATCCGGCTTTACTTGATTGTGTAAACTTCTCTTGTTTTTGTTCAAATATTTTATTCGCCAAATTTTCAAATTGTTCCTGCAAACGCTTTTCAGCACTGGCAAGTAAATCTAGTTTGTCTTCTAAGGCTATACGTTCTTGAGCAAAGCTAGCCGCTTGAGACTCTAGTTGTGAATAGTACTTATTTGACTTGTCGTTGGCTTTTTGGGCATTTTCCTGCCAAGTAGCAAGCTGTATAGTTAATTGTTCTATTTGCAGGTTTTTTTGTTCGAGCTCACCAAATTTTCGTTGTGCCACAAGTTGTTGTTGGTGGGCCTCATCAATTCTTAACTGCATTTTTTCTAATTCGTCATGCTGTTGCAGTATTTGATTTTCTAGTTGTTGTCGATTTTGATCCTGTTGCAGTTGCTCTTGCTTCTTTTCAGCTAAATGCTTTTGACGATTAATAACATTGGTTATCAATGCCCCTAACAATAACCCTAAAAAAGCGGCACTGATTAACAGTAAAATGGTATTTTGATCTAAATCTAAATTCATATTAATGGATTCTAATTCTAAATGACTGGCTTAAATGACGAAGTTTTTGACAAGGTAGATTAAGTGCATCCTAGACAGGATGCACTTTTGTAGCTTTTATTTAGAGGATTCTAACTTCTTGTTTAAATCTTCTATTTTCACTTTCCAAATTGCAGGACCAGTCTCGTGAGCATTAGCTCCGGTACTATCCACGGCAACGGTTACTGGCATATCTTCAACATCAAATTCGTAAATTGCTTCCATTCCTAAGTCTTCGAAAGCAACAACACGGGATTTTTTGATCGCTTTTGATACCAAATAGGCCGCGCCGCCCACTGCCATTAAATAGACAGCTTTGTGTTTAGCAATACTATCAACAGTAGCAGGTCCTCGTTCGGCTTTACCTATCATCCCCATTAAACCGGTTTTTTCCAGCATCATGTCGGTAAATTTATCCATACGGGTGGCGGTTGTTGGTCCTGCAGGACCAACAGCTTCATCGCCCACAGCATCAACAGGGCCAACGTAATAAATAAAGCGATTAGTTAGATCTACCCCTTCAGGTAAACCTTCACCGTTATCCATCATAGTTTGAATACGCTTATGAGCCGCGTCACGGCCAGTTAACATTTTGCCTGAAAGTAAAACGGTTTCACCGACTTTCCAGTCCAAAATATCTTCTTTAGTGACAGTATCCAGATTTACTCGGCGAGTATTTTCACCCACTTCCCAAGTAATATCTGGCCAGTCTTCTAATTTAGGTGGAGTCAACTCTGCAGGGCCGCTTCCGTCTAGATAAAAATGAGCGTGACGAGTAGCTGCACAATTGGGGATCATGGCAACAGGTTTTGATGCGGCGTGGGTAGGTACTGACTTGATTTTGATGTCCACCACTGTGGTCAATCCACCTAAACCCTGTGCACCAATACCAAGATCGTTAACCTTTTTGAAAATATCCAAACGCAGTTTTTCTTCTGTGGTTTGCGCGCCCCGCTCCATCAATTCTTGAATATCCACGGGATCCATCAGGCTTTCTTTGGCTAAGACAGCAGCCTTTTCAGCAGTACCACCAATACCTATTCCTAACATTCCAGGTGGACACCAACCAGCTCCCATAGTTGGGAGAGTTTTAACCACCCAATCAGCGATATCATCGCTTGGATTGAGCATAACCATTTTCGATTTGTTTTCAGAGCCGCCGCCTTTGGCCGCTATCATCACTTCAATACCTTCACCTGGCACCATATCGATGTGCACTACAGCGGGTGTATTATCTTTGGTATTTTTACGAGCACCTGCGGGATCAGATACAATAGAAGCTCTAAGTGGATTATCAGGATTAAGATAAGCACGACGCGTACCTTCATCTACCATTTGCTGTACAGTCATGTCTGTTTTATCCCACTGCACTCCCATTCCAACTTTAACAAAACAGGTAACGATACCTGTATCTTGGCAAAGTGGACGTTTTCCTTCTGCAGACATACGAGAGTTAATCAGTATCTGAGCCATGGCGTCTTTTGCGGCCTGACTTTTTTCTCTGTTATAAGCAGCTTCAACTGCTTTTACGTAGTCTATTGGGTGGTAATAGGAAATAAATTGTAATGCATCTTCAATGCTATCAATTAAATCTTGTTGACGAATGAGTGCCATAGGTGCCTCTAAATCAATTGTAGGGAAGTTTTTTGTGTCTTAAATATCCGCCAATATGATACCCTCTTGGAAACAATTGCTCCATCGCTAAACGCGTATAATTTAAATTTGTTGGTAAAATTTCCATGCAGCATAGCGCTTGTAAAAGCTCTCGTATTCAAACACTTGCTATTCCTCCTTCTACAGACATAACGGAATTGTTTGCGCATTTCTGCCAATCTAAATGGTCGATTTTGCTGGATTCATCGAATAGCACACACAAAAATGCCCGCTTTGATATTTTTGTTGCCAACCCTATAGCGGCGATTACCGCCAAACAGCACTTGTGTGAAATAGAATACTTTTATGACCAAGAAAATGGGTATTCTGCTATTCAAAAAGTACTGAAAATTGAAGGTCAGCCAATTCACATTTTGCGTACTTTGCTAAAATCCACACTCCCCAAAGCACTACCGATAGAGACTGAAACGCCAATAAGCTTACCTTTCACCAGTGGTGCTGTGGGCTTTTTCGGCTATGATTTAGGCCGATGTTATGAATCTTTGCCTAGCTTAGCGAAAGATGGCTACAGTAATTCTGATATGGCCGTGGGTGTGTACGGTTGGAGCGTTATAAAAGATAATCAGACTGGGCTTTTTTATCTGGCAGATATTCCCGGCTTACCAGCGCCTAGTAAAAGTGAAATAGAAAATCTGCTCAACGCCCCAGCCCATCCTGAAACCCAGCAAAAATATAAGTTGGAAACACGCTGGGAAGCAAATATGTCGAAGGCCGAATATGTGACTAAGCTGCAAAGGATTCTGGATTACTTGCGCGCGGGTGATTGTTATCAGGTCAATTTAGCACAACGTTTTAGTGCCCGATTTAGCGGCTCTACTTGGCAAGCATATTTAAAATTAAGAAAATCCAATCAAGCTCCTTTTTCTGCTTACATTCAACTTTTAAACAGCACAGTTTTAAGTATTTCTCCTGAACGATTTTTAAAAGTGAAAGACAATCAGGTCGAAAGCCAACCCATCAAGGGCACTCGGCCTCGGGCAACGGAGTTGAAAACAGATCTACACAATATCGAAGAATTAAGAAACTCCGACAAAGATCGTGCCGAGAATTTAATGATAGTAGACCTATTGCGAAATGATTTGAGTAAAACCTGTGAAGATCATTCTATTCAAGTACCTGAACTTTTCGCCATCGAAACCTTCGAAGCGGTGCACCATTTAGTCAGTACCGTAACTGGCACTCTAAAAGCAGATAATGATAGCTTGAGTTTATTAGAAGGTGCGTTTCCAGGTGGTTCGATTACCGGAGCCCCGAAAATCCGGGCAATGGAAATCATTGATGAATTAGAGCCAGATAGACGCAATATCTATTGTGGTAGCATTGGTTATATAGATAGAAACGGTGATATGGATACAAGTATCTGTATTCGCACTTTATTATGTGAAGATTCACAGATATATTGTTGGGCAGGCGGTGGAATTGTACTAGATTCAAATCCTCAAGATGAATATCAGGAAAGTTTAGATAAAGTGTCGAAAATTTTACCTATTTTGGACAACGACCAGTGAACAAAGAAGAGTTTATTCGTCGATTTCAACATATTAGACAAGTCAAACCTGAAGCGGATTTTCCCTTACTGAAAGCCGGTAAACCCGCTGCTGTGCTGATCCCGATTATTGAACGGGCTGATCAGTTAACCGTATTATTTACGCAGCGCGCGATGCACTTAAAGAACCACCCTGGACAAGTTAGCTTTCCCGGCGGAAAGCTAGAAGACAGCGATATTAATTTAGCACATACAGCGCTGCGAGAAACGCAAGAAGAGATAGGACTGACGTCCGATAAAATCACTTTGATTGGCAGCCTTCCCAAATTTCGCACCGTTAGTCGTTTTGAAGTGACGCCCTTTTTGAGCTTTGTTGAGCCTGAGTTCGACCTTGTTTTAGACCGAAACGAAGTAGACAACGTGTTTGAAGTACCGTTGTTGCACCTTATGGATAAACAAAATCATCTTATTCATTGGGTTAAACGTAACAATGCTAAACACCCTATTTATTTCATAACTTGGCAAGACAAGACCATTTGGGGCGCTACAGCTTCATTTGTGAGACTGCTGTCAAATCACATCGACTACTAGCACATTTAGCAAGCTGTATAAGTTTTGTTTACGCCCTCATTAACAATTCTCGGTTAAAAGTTGCCTGTAAACACTTGCCCTCCAGAGTAACTATCAGCATAGTAATATGACATTCATATTAACTAGGAAAATACAGCAATGATCAGCGTTTTTGACATGTTTAGCATTGGTATCGGTCCATCGAGTTCACACACTGTGGGCCCCATGCGTGCAGCAAATGCCTTCTGTCAGCAACTATCTTCAGACAATTTATTAACCAACGTTGATCAAGTCTGTGTGGAATTATTCGGCTCTCTCGGACAAACCGGTAAAGGTCATGGTACTGGAAAAGCGGTTATTTTAGGATTAATGGGGTTTGATCCTGAAACCGTCGACGTATCTAAGGTGGAGGATTGGCTATCCGAAATTGCGAGCTCACAACAAATAAATTTGAACGCTACTCACAAAGTTAAATTTCCCCGTGAAGGCGCAATTGTTTTTCATCGTCGTAAAACCTTACCCTTGCATTCAAATGGCATGACCATTCATGCCTATCAAAATAAACAACTAGTACTAAGTCAGACTTATTATTCTATTGGTGGCGGGTTCATTGTAAAACAAGAAGACTTTCAATC
The DNA here is from genome assembly GCF_030548145.1 of Aliiglaciecola sp. 2_MG-2023. NCBI lineage: Bacteria > Pseudomonadati > Pseudomonadota > Gammaproteobacteria > Alteromonadales > Alteromonadaceae > Aliiglaciecola > Aliiglaciecola sp. 2_MG-2023. The sequence goes on along the minus strand of NZ_JAUORY010000017.1, from coordinate 14,490 downwards.
AGTTAAAAACATGTCCCTTGAAAAAGAACAAAAACCTTTACCTTACCCGTTCGCAAGTTCTTTGGAATTGATTAAACAATGTAAAGATAACGGCCTATCGATAAGCGCATTAATGTTAGAAAACGAGTCGACAGTGCAGCCGAAATCGGAAGTCATTGATAAGCTCTGGAATATTTGGCAGGTTATGTTGGAGTCTGTGCACAACGGAATTCAAACAGAAGGTATTCTGCCAGGAGGCTTGAAAGTGACTCGTCGAGCTCCAGCCCTTTATCGTCGTTTAGAGACAGAACAAACGGCGGATCCGATGCAAGCAATGGATTGGGTTAACCTATTTGCGTTGGCTGTTAATGAAGAAAACGCTGCCGGAGGAAGAGTTGTAACCGCTCCGACCAATGGTGCTGCTGGCATTATTCCTGCGGTTTTATGTTATTTTGACAAGTTTGTTAGGAAAGTAGAAAAACCCACGGCGGCTCGTTATTTACTCACCGCTGCTGCTATCGGCATTTTATATAAGAAGAACGCGTCCATATCAGGAGCTGAAGTTGGATGCCAAGGAGAAGTCGGTGTTGCCTGCTCAATGGCTGCAGGAGCGTTGACGGAAATAATTGGTGGCTCAGTGGATGCGGTTGAAAATGCAGCTGAAATTGGTATGGAGCATAATTTAGGGCTTACCTGTGATCCTGTTGGCGGCTTAGTACAAGTACCTTGTATTGAGCGCAATGCGATGGGAGCCATCAAAGCAATAAATGCGTCAAGGCTAGCCCTAAGAGGCACTGGTCAACACAAAGTATCCTTAGACAAAGTGATTAAAACCATGTGGGACACTGGTAATGACATGAAGTCCAAATACAAAGAAACCGCACGAGGCGGTTTAGCAGTAAATATTATAGAATGCTGAAGTAATTTTCTAGCTTGTAATGCTTTACCCGTTTATTTAACGGGTAAAGTTAGTCCTTTAAACATTTTCTCTACTTCATCGTTATTCTTTTGCATCATCGCACGTTCAACAACATCTTTGGTTAGATGCGGCGCAAAACGTTCGATAAATTCATACATATAGCTACGTAAGAAAGAGCCTTTTCTGAAACCAATTTTGGTTGTGCTATATTCGAATAAGTGGCTGGCGTCTATTTTAACCAAATCACTATCTAATTTGTCATCGACTGCCATAGAGGCAATTACACCAACCCCGACTCCAAGCCTTACGTAGGTTTTAATTACATCGGCATCCGTAGCGGTAAAGACAATCTTCGGCTCTAATCCAGCACGGTCAAAGGCTTGGTCTAATTCAGAACGGCCAGTAAATCCAAAAACATAAGTCACTAAAGAATACTCAGCAATGTCTTGAATGGTGATCGTTGTCTTCTTAGCTAATGGATGATCACGATTGACAATAATACTGCGATTCCAGTGGTAACACGGCAACATCACTAAATCATTGTACAAATGCAGTGCTTCTGTAGCTATGGCAAAGTCAGCCTCACCTTTTGCTGCCAAGTCACTTATTTGTGAAGGTGTACCTTGATGCATATGCAGTGACACTTTTTTGTATTTACCCATAAAGCCTTTTATCACATCAGGCAACGCATAACGTGCTTGAGTATGAGTAGTAGCGATATTCAGTTTACCTTGATCCGGCAAAGTGTGCTCTCTCGCTACCGCTTTTATGCTTTCTACTTTCGCCAAGATTTCACGTGAAATATTGATCACATCTTGGCCAGCATCGGTGACATGAGTTAGATGTTTACCACTACGTCCGAAAATCTGGACGCCGAGTTCATCTTCTAACATGCGAACTTGTTTGCTTATCCCCGGTTGCGAGGTGTATAAATTTTCTGCCGTAGCCGAAACATTCAGATTGTTGTTTAAGACTTCAACAATATATCTTAGTTGCTGTAATTTCATTTTTATTAACCAAGTGCCTTTAAGTACATATGCATATATTCAAAATATATATACTGTAGGTTACATTAATTCCATAAAATTTTAATAAAAATCTGCTTTTTTATTCCAGTAATGCAAAAATTTTGGTAAATATCCCCTAGTTCAGGGATACTTAATTTTTTGTAGCCCAGTTCAACGAGTATTACAGTGACAGCAAAAGAGCAACAATTGATTGACTTTTCGACGGTACTGGCTGCGGCAGTGCACGATATGAAAAGCTCACTAAATCTTTTACAACAATCTATTGATGGTCTTAATAAAACCATCACAGCGGATAATCACTCAGCTCAGCAATTTTTATCGACAGCTCACTATGAATCTTCACGCTTAAATACGGGTTTAGTACAACTTTTGTCTTTATATAGGGCGGAAATGGAAAATCTGCCGATAAATGAAGATGAGTGTTTTATTGACGATTTATTAGAAAATATTTTTATTACCCATGAGCACTACCTGGGACATAGAAATATGACGCTGGAAATCGAACAAACTCCGGGACTAGTGCGTTATTTAGACCAAGATTTAATTACTCTTTTGTTAAATGACATTTTGGTCAATGCTATACGATACGGCAGTAAGAAATTGCGAGTTTCGGCTTATGAACAGGATGATTGGTTATACATCAAAGTCGAAGACGATGGTGAAGGTTATCCTTGTAAAATGTTAGCCAACAATGAACTCAAAATGCAGGATTTTAAAATAAGTAATGGGCGAACAGGTTTAGGATTGTTTTTTGCCAGATTGATAGCTTCTGCTCACCGTCGAGGTGATAAAAAAGGCGAAATAGCGTTATCTAATGGCGGAAATTTAGGCGGCAGTGTATTTACACTTAAGTTGCCTTAACATCCGGTTTTATCATTCAAAAAGTCAGTTGTTACAGGATTTAAAGGCTAAATGATTTTTCCTATCATAATAATATTAATTGTTTCATTAGTTGTGGTTGCAATTGTGGTGAACGCATTGCAACAGCACAAAGAAAAAGTTGAGGCTGAAAAACGGACTGAGATTGCCAAACAAAAATCGGTAATTGATGAGACTGAAGATATTTTAATGACGGTGGATACTATCCCAGTATCGCAACGCTTAGTTGCCGTGCTGCAAAACCGTATTCTTAACGCCTTGAAAGTTATTTATGAATTAAATCCAACCATGCCTGAATTAAAGCAACGGATTAAACAATCCCAAGATCGCTTAAAAATGGTTGATATGGACACACCTCCTCCGTCACACGAAAACTTCGTGTTACCCGATAGTGATAAAATGGTGATTCAGTATATTCAAGCGGTTAAAAAGTTTCGTTCCTTATTGCGCTCAGAACATGCCAAAGGAAAGGTAGATACTCAGTTATACACGTTAGAAGATCGACAACTTTCGGCTCTACAAATTAAAGTAAATGTTGAAACTTTAGCGAAACGAGGAAACTCGGCCTTGCAATCGAATATGTTGGGATCTGCTCGTCAGTATTTTGAAAAAGCCATTGCCGCTCTGGAAGCACAAAATCAGCCTGATCAATACAATATTGAGCGCAAAGCTTCCCTTGAAGAACGATTAAAAGTTATTCAAGACAATCTGCGCAACGCCAATGCAAAAGATAGACAGAAAAAGCAAGAAGAAGAACGAGACGAATTGGACGAATTGTTCGCCCCCAAAAAAAAGTGGTAAATCCCCTTTTATTATTTTTCAACCAGCAGTTGCCACAACGTTTCAGCAGGTACCGACAGGGACTTTCTTGACGCTTTAACCATGCCGATTCGGCGCACTAAGTTTTCTCCTGCAATGGGTAAACAGACAAGTTCGTTGTGGCTAAATTGCTGCTGACAAATTCCCGGGACTACTGATACCCCAAGATCTTGTTTAACACATTCGCCTAAAGTCGCCAGTTGATTCGCTTCAGCCACAATATGTAAATCGATTCCATTGTGTTGGGCAAAGGTTTCAATCCACTTACGCACAGATGATCCCCTGTTCAACACAACAAACGGATATTCACACAACTGCTGCCAAGTCACATCTACACAACTTGAAAGAGGATGATTCGAGGCAACAACGGCGACAAATTTGTTATTCATCAAAGGATAAAAATCTAAACCATCCAATTGTTCATTTTCAAAGGTAAATCCAATTTCGGCGCGACCTTCTCGCACCGAATCAATCACATCTTCCATTACTACATCACGTATTGTCAGATTAATATCTTTCCACTTTTGGTGAAATGACTTCAAAACCCCAGGTAAAATGCTACTTGCAAAAGACGGCATCGCGGCAATAGTTAGTCGCCCCCGCTGCATAGCAAAGAGGTCTTGCATATCTGCAATGGCCGTTTCCCAATCATGCATTAAGCGCTTAGCCATAGGCACAAACTCGCGACCTTCATGACTTAATTGCACTTTACGTGTTGTTCGTGAAAACAACGCACCCCCTAAAAATGTTTCTAATTTTTTAATCGAGGTTGATAAAGCAGGTTGCGAAAGGTGCACTTTTTCTGCGGCTTCTGCAAAAGTGCTAGATTGGGCTAATGTTATAAAACACTGGAGTTGTTTATAAGACAACATGATCTACACCAATTGATAAATTTAATTTATTAATATGCATATTAAATCAATTTTACTTTAGTTCAAGTTGGATTAATACTAAGTTAAATTTATGTAAAAAAGAGGCTTTTATGAGCGGATTTAATAAAGTTGTTACCAGCTATGAAGACGCATTAGCCGGCTTAAAAGACGGTATGACCGTGATTGCTGGCGGATTTGGTTTGTGTGGTATACCCGAAGGGCTAATCGCACAAATAAAAGCGATGGGAACCAAAGACTTAACTGTTGTTTCCAACAACTGTGGAGTAGACGGTTTTGGTCTTGGATTGTTGCTTGAAGACAAACAGATTAGAAAAATGGTTTCCTCTTATGTTGGAGAAAACGCCCTATTTGAAAAGCAATTATTAGACGGAGAGTTAGAAGTAGAATTGACTCCACAAGGGACGTTAGCTGAAAAGATGCGTGCCGGCGGAGCTGGAATCCCTGCATTTTATACTGCTACCGGCTACGGCACTCCCGTAGGTGAAGGCAAAGAAGTCAAAGAGTTTAATGGGCGTCCTTATATTTTAGAAGAATCTATCACCGGCGACTTTGCCATCGTCAAAGCCTGGAAGGCTGATATTTTTGGTAATTGCATCTATCGTCATACAGCTCAGAATTTTAACCCTATGGCAGCAACAGCGGGAAAGATTACGGTTGTTGAAGTGGAAGAAATCGTTCCACCCGGAGCAATTCCACCCAGCCAAATTCATACTCCCGGTATTTACGTAAACAGAGTAATCCAAGGCAAATTCGAAAAACGAATTGAACGCCGTGTAGTTGCTAAAACCCAAGGAGAAATCTAATGGCTTTATCTCGAGATCAAATTGCTATGCGCGTCGCTCAAGAATTTCAAGACGGAGATTACGTGAATCTTGGTATTGGTATTCCAACACTTGCAGCCAACTATGTGCCTGAAGATATTGCTGTAATGTTGCAATCTGAGAATGGTCTATTAGGAATGGGGCCAAATCCAACTGAAGAGCAATTAGATGCCGACATGATCAATGCAGGCAAAGAAACTGTAACCGCAATTACTGGAGCATCCATTTTCAATTCAGCTGAAAGTTTTGCGATGATCAGAGGCGGTCATGTAGATTTTACGGTATTAGGTGCATTTGAGGTAGATACCAGTGGCAACATTGCTTCTTGGATGATCCCTGGCAAGCTAATAAAAGGCATGGGGGGAGCAATGGATCTTGTAGCGGGAGCGAAAAACATCATCGTCACTATGACCCACGCAGATAAATACGGTAACTCAAAACTGTTGGAAAGCTGCACATTGCCGCTGACTGGAGTGAACTGTATTAATAAAATTATTACTGATTTAGCTGTGGTTGAAGTGAAAGACGGTGCTTTTCATTTATTAGAGCTCGCTCCAGGGGTTTCGGTTGATGAAGTTAAACAGAAAACAGCTGGAAAACTCGTTGTGAGTAACGATGTAAAAGAAATGACATTTTAGTTTAGTTTTAGTGTGTAGTTGAAGGATATGTTCCCTGCCCTCAACTACACAGTTTTACTCGTATGAAACGTTTTTTAGATTTTTATATATCAGCTTTCAAAATTCCAAATAACTTTAAGTCATCACATTGAATGACAATTCCCCAGACTTTTTTAGACTTCACATAAAACTCCCCTTCAGTTGTTTGCATTTGTAGATTGATAGATTAAAATCACTTCAACTTGCTTCTCTATTTGTACAACACTGTTAATCAGAGATTCAAAGTAAAGAATGGCATTTTAAGCGCTGTAAAAATAACTCCGCGAACTGATTAGGATTTATGGTTAGCTTGCAATGACATAATCAAATAGGGTAACTGAGCACGGTAAGCGCATTCGCAAACTCAATACCCTAATTATCATTGAGATAAGTTTTCAGATGAAAATTACATCTGTGTGTTAATATCTCCATTTGATCAATTCCAAGCCCTAAAAGAGAACAAACTTTGCAATTTAATGACTTTCCCCTAGACCATCGAATTTTAAAAGCCCTAGAAATAAAAGGCTTTCAAGAAGTAACTGAAATTCAGGCGAAAGCCATTGGACAAGGCCTGCTTGGCAAAGATTTGCTAGCATCTTCTAAAACGGGTTCGGGGAAAACGCTCGCGTTTTTAATTCCTGCGCTACAACGGGTACTTAAACAGCGAGCCCTGAGTCGAAAAGACCCAAGAGTGCTAATTTTAGCGCCGACAAGGGAATTGGCAAAACAAGTATTCATGCAGCTCAAATGGTTAATTGCCAATCAGAATATTTTTGCGACTCTCATTTTAGGTGGTGAAAATTTTAATGATCAAGTTAAGGCGCTAAAACGAAACCCGCAGTTTGTTGTTGGTACAGCTGGCAGAGTAGCTGATCATGTAAAAGGGAAAAGTCTATATTTGAATGGACTAGAGTTACTTATCCTTGATGAAGCAGATCGCATGTTAGATTTAGGTTTTGCGGAGGAATTAAAGTTAATTGACCGTTGTGCTGATCACCGCAAAAGACAGACAATGATGTTCTCTGCCACATTAGATTCAGCAGAATTACATTATCTAACCGAAAGAATGTTGAATGCGCCACAACGAATAAGTGTGGGTGACTCAAGAGAACAACACCTCGATATTGAACAGCAATTTTATTTGGCAGATCATTTAGATCATAAAATTTCATTGCTCAAAAAATTGCTGGAAAATACGGATAACAAACAAGTAATTGTTTTTACCGCAACCAGAGAAGACACTGAGAAACTGTCTCTATTATTAGCGGCAGATGGCATAGATAGCGCAGCTTTGAGCGCTAGTTTAACCCAGTCTCAACGAAGTAACATTATGAATGCCTTTAGTCGTGGTCAACATCAAGTATTGGTCACCACCGACGTAGCCTCACGAGGTTTAGATCTCCGAAAAGTCGAATGGGTAATCAATTTTGACTTGCCCAAATTGGCAGACGAGTACATACATCGCATTGGACGCACTGGACGAGCTGGTAGTAAAGGCAATGCAGCATCTCTTGTTGGTCCTAAAGATTGGCAGAGTTTTATTACCATCAAAGGAATTTTACAACAAAGTATTAGTTTCAGTGAGCTTGAGGGACTTGAAGGCAAATTCAAGGGACTTAAACCGCTTAAACAACGAGCTTTAAAAGGTGCGCCACAGAAAAAAGCCAAAAAAGTCGCGCCGCAAAATGCCCCTAAACCGCAAAAACGGATCCGCGCCCAAGAAGGGGTTGATGTGGGTCATATTCCCATGCGTAAGAAAGCTAGACCCGTAGAACCTGAAGATGAATAAAGCAGGAGCCCTATGCAAGTTGAAGATATCAAAGTATTTATACCCAGTTTAGATTATCAAAAATCGGTCAGTTTTTATAATCAATTGGGATTTACCAGTGAATACGTTACAGATGATCTCACCTTGTGCAAAAATGGCGAATGTGAATTTTTCATACAGCGTTTTTATAATCAACAATTAGCCGAAAATTTGATGTTACAGATATGCGTATCTGATATTGAGGAAGCCTACACTTTAGCCAAAAAGTCACAATACAAAACCAAATTATCAGAGATTCAAGCCGAATCGTGGGCCAAGGTTTTTTATCTGTGGGGCCCCGCTGGAGAATTACTGCACATAACTCAACTGAATCATTAAAGGGAATAGCTTAACCTAAATCAGTCCGTCGAAATTAATGCTCTTTGTCTGTTTTCGCAGCCAGTATCCTGCCAGAAACAGTCTTTCAAACTTAATTATTTATAGCTAGGTTGGTAAAGTTGGAAGAACATAGATCCCTCAAAGCTCCCTTTTGCACTCAAGCGACAGATACAACAATTTATTTCTACTTTGTGGCGTTTATAATTTTTGAAGCTTTGCGTTGCGAAGCTTTTTAGGGAAACCCATAACGTAACTAAAAAGAGCACACGCATATTCCAGCGTGTGCCCTTTGTCACTATCAGACTAACGTTTACTATTTACGGCGTTTAAGCATCAATAAACCGGATGCTAACAGTAATAAAACGCCTGGTTCAGGCACTTGACCTGGGTCCGGTGGTGCAGCACCGGCTGGTAAATTCACATGAAAGTGAACAGCGCTCAGTGCATCTTGAAAGCCACTATGGGTCAAGTTAATAGTATTGCTGCCTAATGATAAGAAAGACGTTATATCAATCTCAACTAAATCCCAAAGACCGCCATTACCTACCGATGAGCCAGGTGTAGCGGGAACTGAAGCGCCATCGAAAAGACCTGCGATATCAACGCCATTAATGAAAAATTGGCCATCGTTGCCTATCCCAAAATCTTGTCCATCACTTACCCCCATTACTAGAGAAGCGGTTCCACCAGAATAATTAATACCAGGCAAAGTCACGTCCCATCCATCAGGATCATAAGAGTTTGGGAAATTCGCATCATTGCCATCGAATGTCACTATATCTCTGTTGTTTGTGGTATCACCATCGTCGTAATAAACGACCAAAGATGCTCCATTTGAATTGTCAGGCGAGAATCCTGACAAAGCATAGGTACTATCGCCACTGACTAAGCCAGTCACATCCGCGCGGTAGGCTTGGCTGTTATCCCTGTCCCCAGAAATTATCATCAGAAAAACCGATATTAGTGCCTGAAATAGCACTGCCATTGAACATAACGTTAGCATTAAATGTTGAATCGCTTGATGATGTAGGACCATGCCAGTATAGATAGGCTTGACTGACCGTGCCTGACACACCAGATAGTGCAATATCACCTACTCCTGTGCCACGCAATCCCCCTACGCCAGCATAGGCGAAATCGGTTTCACGTTGAGTTTCGAATAGGTTGATTAAATTAGCTGAAGCAGCCGTACTGCAAGCCAATATAGCCACCCCTATACTGAGTTTAGAGAAACGATTTATCATATTTTTATTCCTTGTTAATTACATAGGCTCACTTAGATCTACTACTTAACATTTGTAAAACTACGTAATTGCTTCAGCATACCTTGTGCCAAATTTTCAACCATGTTGAAAACTAAGCGTTTTAATCCCCCATCGGTTAACAAATTGTAAATTTTGTAAAAAACCCTGACAAAAAGAAGGGAAGAAAATATCTCAAAACGATTAATTAACATTATCTCAAATCTGGACAGCCACCTTTCAAAGTAGTGAAAGATCGTGGCTCATAACTATTAATGGATTTTATCGAAAAGGTTTTAATACGCTCATTATTTAGATAAATACCTATGGAATCATCGGTTTCTGGGAAATGGGCGCTATTGAGCTGAATTTAGTGTAGGTTGAGGCCTGTCTCTTGTGCAAAGAAACAATTGAAATGAAAAGTGACTTTAGTGGAGTCGTTAGCCTACAGAATTCTTTTGCCGACGTTTTCGCTTATAGCGTTTCAAGGTGTCTGATTGCCCTGCAGCCACGCTAAAATTGGTTTCAAAGGTCAAAAACATATCTTGCCAGGTGTGTTCATCCAACCCTAAACGTTGCAATATGGGTGATTCACTCATATCAATTGCCCCTCTTTTATTGGGATTAAGACTGCGACCAGATAGGTCAACCAACTTAAGATATTCGACTAAATCGAACATTAGTCCCTGCGGTTGTGGCTGCTTTGGGTTGCCAACAAAAGGCATTAACGTAGAGGGCTGATAACCTTTTTTGAAATCGTGAATACGGCGTTTAATACTGGTGTGGTTAGATGACTCTGGGGTTGTTGCCATTTTTGCCCGTATAGGGTTTAAATCTACGTACACCATGCAAGCTGCCAATGCATGCTCATCCAATAGTGCTTGGGACTTGAATCGCCCTTCCCAAAAGTGACCGGTACAGTCATCCTCTTGATTAGCTTGTCGAGCAATAGGCTCATTCAATTCTCGCATAAACCAGCTAATGTCGGTTAAGCGATTATGATAAACGGACAAGGTTGACTGGAGTGTGATTTGTTCAGCGTCTGTGAACACGGGAGTTTCTTTTGAGGTTAACCTCTGTGAGAGCAAGGTTCCTTTGTGAAGCTTGTGCCAGCGCTGAGCAATCTCTGTATCCGTCCAATGTTTAGCTTTGTCAGCATTCACATGTAAAACCACATGGGTGTGATTGCTCATCACTGCATAGGCACAAACTTCGATGGCAAATACGGTGGTTAAAAACAATAACCTGTCTTCTACCCACTGGCGACGATGCTCATAGCTTTTCCCTGTCAGTTCATCTTCACCACACAAAAAGGCACGCCGGACACATCGGGATACACAATGATAATAAGGGGTATCTGAAAGATTGATTTGTCGCTTCCTTGCCAGTGGCATAATTCACTCCCTGAATTAATCATACTAAAGCATAGTTGATTCTATTTTCCTAAGAGTCTAGTTCTAGTCTAGTTTGTGGCTGTCCATGTTGGCTGTTTGTTGGCTCACAAAGATATATGGCTGTCCATGTTGGCTCCTATATGGCTGTCCATGTTTAAAATAATATGGCTGTCCATGTTTAAAATAGTAAACCAAAAGGGATTTACTGCTGCCTAATCTCTGCGTATTTTGCATTGAGTAAGGTGATGATATCATCAGCTGCCAATTCAATTTCCAAGCCTCGACGGCCTGCACTGACATAGATTGTCGAAAACCTTTGAGCACTATCATCAATAATGGTTTTTAGGCGTTTCTTTTGACCTAAAGGGCTGACACCACCCAATACGTAACCGGTGGCTCGCTCCACATCAGCTTTGTCCGCCATATTTACCTTTTTTGCACTTAACGCTTTTGCCATCAACTTCATACTCAGGCTAGTATTAACCGGTAAAATGGCCACTGCCAATTCCTTTCCATCAAATTCAACAACCAAGGTTTTAAATACTTGTTGTTGGGCTAATCCCAGCTTCTCTGCAGCCTCTAAGCCAAATGATTTAGTGTCTGAATCATGCTGATATTGATGGACGGTATATTGAATTTTACGTTTTTTGGCAAGATTAATTGCAGGTGTCATTTTTCAATACTCATTAATTAAAAGGTTTAGGTCTCACCATTACCCAGACTGCGTTCTTCCATGTATTCAGCCAATAGCTTAGCAACAGGATCCGCGCTATTATTTAAGCTCGAAAAGACCCCGAGTTGATCCTCATGTTTACGATGTTGGCCAAGTTTTTCTTTTCCCTGAATGTCATCTATTTCCAGTTTGAAACCTACCACGGCCTGACGAAGACGTTGCTGGTAATCTTCAGGCATTGTGCTGTCATCTTTTAACAAACTAGGCTCATAGTGAGAAATCAATTGGCGCATTCTTAAGGCAGTATCATCTTCATCTAATAACTGCACCACCCCATAACAATGAACAGCCACATAATTCCAAGTAGGGACAGCGGGTTTTGTCGCATACCAGCTAGGAGAAATGTAAGCGTGCGCCCCATTAAAGACAACAAGCGCTCGGTTATTGTCGATAGTTTTCCAGTGAGGGTTGGCTTTGGCCATATGGGCAAACAAACATAGTTTACCATTTTCATCCACATCACAAACAAATGGCAGATGGGTAGAATTCAAATCAGTAGATACAATTAATCCAAAACTATTTTGTGCGATAAAACTTCGCATCGCATCCAAGTCTGATAACTGAAATTTTTTCTCAACATACATGGGCTTCTCCACAAATATCATCTTTGAACATAAAAAAGCCCCTTGCGGGGCTTTCAAAAACTGCAATTTGTAAATGGAATTAATATTCCCACCAAGCCTCTTGCCACCAATCTAGAAATTCTTCGAAGTCGATGAATCCATCATTGTTCTCATCAATCAATGAGAAGCCTTCTTGAACGTGACTCGCTTTTGTTTTTGGCGAAAGGATGGTTAAAAGCTCTATAAACTCAGGTAAATCAATTTGACCATTTTTATCGTGGTCAAAAAAGTCAAACTCTTTGCGAATCTCAGCAATTTTGCTGTCATCCAATGGTGTTTTGTCGGTCATATTTAAGTCTTATAATACTTTCTAATTTAATTCAAACGGCAGTTTAACGCGTTATAAGTGTGTCTGTCTACGCTGACTTACCTGCAGCTAAACGTCTTTCTCTGCGCTCAGCCGCTTTACGTTGTCGACGCAACTTTGTCGCCTTTCGAGCTTCAGATCCCACATGTTCTTCGTTGCGCTCTCTAGCTAAATTCACCTGCTTTTCACGTTCACGAAAACGCGCAATCTGCTCATCTGTGTGTTTACCAAAACATTTAGGACAACTCACGCCTGGTTCATATTCTGGTGTTTGTTTATCTTCTTCAGTTATGGGTAGACGACAAGCATAACAAGCTTCGTAGTGACTTTTTTGTAATTTATGATCAACTGCAACACGGTTATCAAATACAAAACAATCGCCTTTCCACATAGTATTTTGCTCAGGGACTTCTTCCAAATATTTTAAAATCCCCCCTTCTAAGTGATACACCTCTTCAAATCCCTGCTCCTTCATAAATGCAGTGGATTTTTCACAACGAATTCCCCCCGTGCAAAACATCGCTACTTTTTTATGCTTTTTAGGATCGAGATTATCTGCTACATACTGGGGAAACTCCCGAAAAGAGTCAGTTTTAGGGTTGACTGCATTTTCGAAAGTACCAATTTCAATTTCGTAATCATTACGAGTATCAATCAGTAAGACTTCAGGGTCAGATATCAATGCATTCCAGTCCGCAGGCTTCACATATGTGCCTACAGTTCTTTTTGGATCAATACCTTCTACTCCCATAGTGACAATCTCTTTTTTGAGTTTCACCTTGGTACGATAGAATGGCTGCACGTCATCTAGAGACTCTTTACAGGAAATTGGATTGATACGGGGATCACTGTTGAGGTACGCAATTAGACTATCAATTGCTTCACGGGTCCCAGAGACAGTTCCGTTAATACCTTCACTAGCAAGTAACAAGGTACCTTTAATATTGTGACTTTCTAACACGTCAATGAGTGGCTGACGCATTTCTTTATAGTTTTCAAGCGCAACAAATTTATACATTGCGCAAACAATGAATTTAGACATATTTAACCTTTTTGCGAATTGGAACGTAAAACCAAAGCATTTTTTGCGGCGCGGATTATACCAACTACAGATAATTTTGCAAAAACCGTAAATTAATTAGGGTTAATAATTAGCTAATTAACTCATCTCATTTAAGATATCGTAGAGTTTGGTTTCATCTACATCTATTGTGTTGGCCGAGTGTGCAGCGTGGAATCGTTGTTGGGTATGATAACCACAATTAATTTTCACTTCAGGTTCAATTCGTTTGGCATCATTGAATATGGATAATGGTTGGGGATGCATTCGCTGCCAGAGGATAGCGTCACTCACATTTTGCGCCATTAATTCACTTGTTGTGCGTGCTAATGACCAGTCTTGCTGCTCTGCTTGGAGTGGAGTTTGTGGGTAGTAGTGTTTTGAAATGCTACTGGGAAAATGGCTAGGTTCATCAGCGCCACCGTTTACATTAGGCCGTTGCAGGTAGTCATCTTCCAACATCGCCAATAACAATGCGAATTTATCCCCTTGCTCTAGAGCACGATTAAGGGTTCCCGACCATTCGAGGTCAGAAATGGCCACTTTAGATTGTGGGGATATTTCAGCAGTCAAAGTATTTTCCTTTTAATCTATTTTTATCGTTAATTAAAAAAAAATCTTTAATTCTATTTACACACTGAAATTTCCTGTTAGTATACGCGCCTCTTTGGAGGGGTACCCAAGCGGTCAACGGGAGCAGACTGTAAATCTGCCGGCTCAGCCTTCGCAGGTTCGAATCCTGCCCCCTCCACCACATTTCTTTGAACGACATCCGTTCAAATCTAAACTCAATATAAAATAATCCCTGAAGGGGCTGGACGAGAAGCTGCGATTCGCAGTTCGACTATGTTGTCTGGAACAAAATAGAACATGCGCAGCATGGCCCGAAGGGCGAAGGACAGGATGTCCGAAGTCATCCTGCCCCCTCCACCACATTTCTTTGAACGACATCCGTTCAAATCTAAACTCAATATAAAATAATCCCTGAAGGG
>NZ_JAUORY010000016.1:0-104949 GCF_030548145.1 Aliiglaciecola sp. 2_MG-2023 | reverse complement strand
TCCTTATGAACCTTATACCTATAGCTTAGTTGATAGTGTCAAAGTGCTAGTCTAGTTTGTGGCTGTCTAAATTTTAGATACCTGTCTAAATACGAGATGTTGTGGCTGTCTAAATATTAGATATTACTAGTCTACTCCTTTACTGGAATGTCTTGGAGTAACTTTATAATTGCGCTGTTGTTGTTCAGGTTAGCTAAATCTATTAGGTAGCTTTTTTCGAGTTCTTGCATTGGATGTCCACAGATAAGATCTTTTATGGTTTGAACTTCACCATTTACAATTGCGGTTTTAAGGGCTGCAAAGTGGGCAATGCTATTATCATTTTGATTCGATGTGCTAGATGTCATTTGTTGTCCTCCAATTTATATTCAAATATTAACCTAGCATATCAATCTGTGTATTAACAATTTCCTCTTCATGCCTTACGACGCATATTCTCAAACAGAGATGGTTCCCAAGGTCGCATTGCCATCAGTATGCCCATGTGTTGACGCTTCGCTAGCGGTAACGCGGCATCTTCTTGGTTGAGGTCAGATGCTTCTTTCGTGAGTTGGTTTAATTTACGCTGAATTATTTCTATTGATGTTTGTGAATATCTACCGCGGATATATAACCTAAAATTCCATTTTTCATCTTTTTTGGGAGCCATAAACTTAACCATGACTTCTTGTTCCATGAACTTTTCCAAAGGTCCACCCGGTATCCATCTGAAGTCTTGAGCGATTAAGGTCTTATAATGGTTATTGGGCAACAAACTGATAATTTTAAGCTTGTCCAATTTCGCTAATAGACGAGTGCATTCGAATTGATCAATATCGTAATGTTCAATTAACTCATTATAAGTCCACGAGTCCCGCACACAAACTGCCACTAACAATAGTTTAGGGTCAGCGAGTAATTGTTTTTCCTGCTCAACTGTTAGCTGACTGAGTTTGTCTGTTTGTTGTTGGGCAACAGAAAATAGATCGGATAGTGATATTTGTAGCACATCGCATATTTCTTCTAAACGCTCCAATGTAAAACTGTTGGTTGAAAATATACGTTTTATATTGGCCTCGCTCATGGCTAATTTCTGAGCTAGATCGCGATAGGTAACTTGTTGCTGTTTTAAAAGTTGCTTGAGTGTTTTGCTAACTAGTCCAATTTGACTCATGGTTACTCTTTAGTATTGAATTAATAAACTATTGGTTGAGTTTTAGTATACATAAAACAACTTTGTTTACATAGGGTATACCTTTTCACTATTGTTTATCTCGTTCACAACAAACAGGAAAAACAATATGAAACATTTAACAACTGCATTAATTATTATTTTATCGGCGTCATCGCTAAACGTATATGCAAATGGATCCGCTCACCATAGTGGTCAAGCGAGTAAACATTCTGCATTGGCAGCATCAGAAGGCGCAGCCTCTACAGCGAAAGTGGCAAGCGTTGTGATGGTAACGCCGGTTATTGTCGCCGGTGGCGTGAGCTTAGTCGCTGGAAGTGTTGTTGCCGAAGCCGGAGACGCATTGAGTGATAGCGCAAGAGCTTCACACGCGACTTCTCATCACCAGCATCAACATACGTTGGTTATAACAGAACATACAATCACCGCTGATCCTGCTCCAATCCAGGTGATTAACGAAAAATAAATTAAAACTAGCAATATGAGTCTTGTCATTAAAGTTATTAGGAGAGTAGGGAAATGAAAATTAGCGCATTGTATATATTCATCGTTGTTAGCATTTTTAGTTTTACCGTGCCCAGTGCTTTGGCGGGAAGCCAAAGTGATGCACCCAATCAGCATGAGCCCGAAGAAATTGTAAAGTTCGCTAAAGATGTTGAAAAATATGCGGCATCAAAAGGCGCTCGAGCATTTATCATCGCCAGAGTAGGCAGACCAGAGAAAGATTTGCCTAAAGGAATTAAGTTCACGCATACCGCCATTGCCTTGTATTCAAATATCACCTTAGATAGTGGTGAAGTTGTGCAAGGTTATGCAATTCATAACCTTTATCAACAAAACGGAAAAGCGGATAAAAGTGAGCTAGTCGTTGACTATCCCGTAGACTTCTTTTGGGGAGTACATGAGTTATCTGCAGGAATTTTAATTCCTAATATGGAAGTTCAACAGAAATTAATAGACTTGATCGGTTCAGGTAAAGATAAAACCTTGCATAACCCAAACTATTCGGTCATTGCTAATCCGTTCAATTCGATATTTCAAAATTGCACTGAGTATACACTCGATTTGCTTAACTCGGCTATTTACAACACTCAGGATGTCGCGCAATTAAAGGTCAACGCAAAAGCACACTTTCAAGCACAACGAGTGAGAACCAGTCCATTTAAATTACTATTAGGATCTATGTTTATGGATGGTGTCACCACCAAAGATCACAGTGGAAAAGTATATACCACTACGTTTACAACCATTGGTCAGTATCTACGTCAAAATGAACTCGCCAGCGAATTTGTTACTTATTCAGCATCTGGAGACATAAATACATTGTAAAGTATAATATTAATAAACTTTAAGGCTTGAAATAATCAACATTTTATAACTGGGTTTATCATTAGTGTTTTTGAAGGCAAACTGCATTCATACTTTCAGCAACACTCGAAACAAGTGAGAATAATCATGACAACACAAACGTTAAATACTGCATTACAAGCTCCAACTAAATCTTATACTTATGCCGCGGTTGCAGCATTAATCATTGGCATAGGGGCTTACGGTGTTGGACTTTTTAACGCACAAATGTTACTCAATGAAAAAGGCTACTATTTGATAACCTTACTTTATGGTTTGTTTTCAATAGTATCATTGCAAAAAAACGTGCGAGACAAAGCTGAAGGCATTAACACTTCTTCAATTTACGGAAGCCTATCTTGGATATCAACAGGGTTAGCCATAGCACTGTTGGTGATTGGGTTGATTAATGCTGATTTATTATTAAGTGAAAAGGGATTCTACGCTATGGCATATACATTGAGTTTGTTTGCTGCTGTTACGGTTCAGAAAAATGTTCGGGATAAACAAGCTGCGACAAATGAAGGAATTGAAAATACCGTGAAAAATAAACAAACCTCAGAATTAGCCGCAGAATAATCTGCGATCTAGCAAGGTATTAAAGCCTGTTTAGTCACTAAACAGGCTTTTTCAGTTTATAACTCTTCAACTCTATATGACGTGGTAATGTTCACATTGCCTGCTAACATCAACATCACTGAACAATATTTTTCACATGATAGCTGCACCGCGCGAGCTAAATGTTTATCACTTATTTTTTCACCGCTAACCACATATTCGGCATGAATATCTGTAAATACTTTCGGGGCTGATTCGGCGCGAGTGGCTTTGAGTTCACATCGACAACTACGTAAAGGCAGACGAGATTTTTTCATGATCTCCACCACATCAACTGAAGAACAAGCACCTACCGATAATAAGACAGTTTCCATCGGAGTTAATTGCTCGCCATTTCCGTCTAATTGAAGGGTTTTTCCTGAGTCGGTTTCACAATCAAACAGCATATCTTTTTGCCAGGTAACAGTCGCCTGCATTACATGTTCCTTATTCATATCGTAAGAGCTTTACTTTACGAGAGTGATTTTATTTTTGTCGATTAAAATTCGTTTTTGCTTAAACAATGAGCCCAGCGCTTTTTTATAAGCATTTTTACTGGCGCCAAAACGCTGAGTTATTTCATGAGGTGGGCTTTTGTCTGTTAAGGTTGAAAGACCGTCATGGGCAATCAAATCGTCGATGATCAAATCGGTTAACTCTTTTCTGGCGCGCTCACTATGGAATTGAAAACATAAATCGATTTTGCCATCTTCGCGAATGCGTTTCACAAAACCTTTCATCTTTTGGCCAGTACGAATTGGTTTAAAGACCTCATCTTTAAAAATCAAACCGAGATGGGTACCATTAATTACGGCTTTGTAGCCTAAATCAGTGCGGCCACAAATAATTAAATCTGCTTCTACGCCGGCTTTAAGGTCGAGGCCGTCCTCGGTTAAAAAATCACGAAGCTTGGTGGATGCAGCAAGTCGTCCAGTTTCCGGATCCTCAAAAACATATACAACGTATTCGATACCTTCTGACATTGGTCGTTCTTGTTCACTAAACGGCACCAATAGATCTTTTTCCAATCCCCAATCTAAAAATGCGCCAACACGGGTCAGGCTTTTTACTTTTAGTACCGCCAC
Source organism: Aliiglaciecola sp. 2_MG-2023 (assembly GCF_030548145.1). NCBI lineage: Bacteria > Pseudomonadati > Pseudomonadota > Gammaproteobacteria > Alteromonadales > Alteromonadaceae > Aliiglaciecola > Aliiglaciecola sp. 2_MG-2023. The sequence goes on along the minus strand of NZ_JAUORY010000016.1, from coordinate 100,749 downwards.
TTCATTTACTTGGGCGAAGGGAATTTTTGAGGTCGCAATAATACGATCTTCGCTGTCATGGTAGATAAACACATCGACCATTTGACCTACTTCACAGCCTTCAGGGGCAGAGCCATTTGGCAATAAAATACGCTCTACTTGCGAACCATCGAGATAAAATCCAAAGGGTAATTTGTCAACCACTTCTAAGTGATTCATTTTTCCAATTTGTAGCATACACCTGACTTTTTTTAAGAATGAAGTAAACTAGCGAATCTCGGTCGTGATCTTGGTGAAAATCTTCATTTGGAATTCGCCTTAGATCATCATTATATCTGAATTTACTAGGAGCAATAAGCGCTTGATCAAACTAAATTGTGACTTAGGCGAAAGTTATGGCGCGTGGCGCATGCCACATGATGATTTGATCATGCCATATGTTGATATGGCAAATATTGCCTGCGGTTTTCATAGTGGCGATCCGCAAGCCATTCAATCAGCCATACAATCCGCTAAAAAACATAATGTAAAAATAGGGGCACACCCTTCCTATCCAGACTTACAGGGTTTTGGCCGTCGGAGTATGGCGCTAACTGAAACTGAGCTTATTCCACTCATGCATTATCAAATAGCGGCATTAGAGGGCATGGCAAAACTACAATCTAAAACCGTTGATTATGTGAAACCTCATGGCGCTTTATACAATGACATGATGGCCAGTAAAGGTTTATTTGAGACAGTTTTAAAAGCGCTGAGCAGTTATTCCGAAAGATTAATATTAGTTATTCAAGCCGTGTCTAATTGGCAATCCTATCAACAATTAGCTGATCAATATAAAATTGAACTTCAATATGAAGCCTTTGCAGATAGGCGTTATGCAGACACGGGCTTACTGTTATCCCGCGCTAAACCTGGCGCAGTGTTGCAGTTAAATGATATGTTTTCGCAAGTGAGAAGAATGGTTGAGCGTCAAGAAGTGGTATCTGCTACTGGACAAATTTTACCATTAAAAATTGATACTCTGTGTGTACATGGTGATAGTGCAGGGGCAGCAGAGGCTGTTAAACACATACGTGAATTATTGTCCTAATGTTTCCGATTGAACCAATCAAAATAGATGTCGCCAGCGAAAATGCGCTTATCGTGTATTTTGCAGGGGCAACATTGAATCGTAAAAATCAACAGGTGAGTATGTTTGTGCATTTATTGGAACAAGCAAATTCGCCTTGGTTGTTAGATGTGATTCCTGCTTACCACTCTGTACTGATTACCTTTGATATTTTGCAAACCGATTATTTTGCAGTAAAAGCTCGAATAATCGAATTGGTGAAAGCTTTAAAAGATGGCCAAACAAAACAAATATTTGCGAACCAAGAGACGAACATTGTGGAGCTGCCCGTTTGTTATGGGTTGAGCGAAGATAACGATTTGCAGCGGATCGCGGACCACAATCAGATCACGGTCGAACAAGTTATTCAGTTGCATCAACAAAATAGTTATCGTGTTTATTGTTTAGGGTTTTCTCCTGGTTTTGCATTTCTAGGAGAAACTGATGAAAAAATCGCAACGCCTAGACTAACCACTCCTCGCAAACAAGTGCCTAAAGGTGCTGTGGCTATCGCTGACAGACAAACTGCTGTTTATCCAAATGTCTCACCGGGTGGATGGAATATCGTCGGTGTGTGTCCATTAGCGTTATTTGTTCCAGAGCGAGCTTCACCATCGCCTTTTAAAGTGGGTGATACAGTTAGATTTAAGGAAATTAGTGAACACAAGTATTACCAGTTGTTGGAGGCAAATAGGTGACTGACTTTGTTGAGGTAATAGCGACCGGATTGCAAAGCATATTAGTGGATTCAGGTCGCAGCGGTTATCAGCACCTTGGAATTACCACAGGCGGTCCAGCAGATCGTCGTAGTTGCTTGTGGGCTAATTGGCTTTGTAACAATCAAAATATAGCCGCCAGCATTGAAGTCATAGGTTGCGGGTTTAGCCTCAAAGCACATTCTTATTGTGAAGTGGCTATTACCGGCGCAGCAACACAGATCACGATTAATGGCCTAAGTTATAGTCCTTGGCGCAGTTTTGCATTAGGTGCTGGCGATTCTTTAACGATTAACAAAGCGGATAATGGACTGCGCAGCTATGTTGCAATCCAACAAGGTTTTCGAGTCCCAGAAACATTTGGGAGCTGTACAACAGTCACAAGAGATAGGTTAGGGGGATTAACTCAAGACGGGCAACCTTTGAAACAAGGCGATCGAATTGCATTCTATAGTCAAACTCATGCCATTCACCCCGTAACCGCAAAAATCGCTCCTCTTGAAGCACAAAGAAATGCTATTGTTGACCCTTACAGTGAATTGACCTTGCGTTTAATCGAGGGTTATCAAATTGATGATTTTACACCTACGGCACTTAAACAATTTTATCTTAATCAATATGTTGTAAGCCCTGACTCAAGTCGGATGGCCACCAAATTAACGGGTAATCCTATCAAAGCGCCGAACAAGCCTATGTTATCTGAAGGTATTACCCGAGGGGCTGTGCAAATTCCTCAACAAGGTTTACCAATTATAATGTTGGATGATCGGCAAACTGTGGGAGGCTACTTTAAAGTCGGTAGTGTGTTATCCATTGATTGTGATTTATTGTCACAAGCAACACCTGGTTGCAGAGTCACTTTTTCACCAATTGATATTCATACTGCGCACAACTTGGTTAATTTAGCTGAGGTTAAGCACACAAATCTGTTCACTCAAATTAATTTTAATTAATACATTTTTGGCCAGAATATGACGGAAACAATTGTATACCTAAACGGTACTTTTATGCCTCAAAGCGAGGCAATGATATCTCCATTAGATCGTGGATTTTTGTTTGGTGATGGGATTTACGAAGTCATACCTGCTTACGATCGCAAAATGGTCGGTTTCACTCCGCACATTGCACGTTTGCAAACGAGTTTATCCGCTATTGGCATTACACTAGATTGGTCTGTCGACAAGTGGCGTACAGTACTGAATGAATTATTGGAGCACAATAGTGGAGATAGCCTAGCGGTTTATATCCAAGTGAGTCGTGGTGTCAGTCCAAAACGTCAGCATGGATTCCCAGATAATGTTAAGCCCACAATGTTTATGATGTGTTATGCCATAAAACCACCGGTTAACTATGATGATTCTGATAACAAAGGATTAGCATTAGTCAGTCAACAGGATCTGCGTTGGCGTCAATGTCATATTAAGTCTACGTCTCTACTGGGTAACGTTTTGCATTATCAAAGTAGTCAAGATCATAAAGTAGATGAATGTTTACTTTATAATGAAAATAAGCAGATTACTGAAGCATCCTCATGTAATGTTTTTGTGGTGAAAGACAAACAAATTTTCACTCCGCCGTTAGACTCTCAATTATTACCCGGCATTACTCGCGCGATCGTACTAGATTTATTAACCACTCAAACTAACTACCAAGTTTTTGAGCAGAATATTAGTCTACAACAAGCCCGTTCAGCTGATGAAATATGGTTAACCAGCTCGACCAAAAATATCGCTCCAGCAGTGAGTTTAGATGGTGAAGCAATAGCAGATGGAAAAATTGGTGAAATATACAAAGAACTAAACCTGTTATTTAATAAATTTAAATACGATTACTGATTTCTAATTTTAATCGTTAGACATTCCCTTTGCTGTAGGACAGGTATACTTAATGAGTCGCCCCACCGAAATTACTATTGATTTGAACGCGTTAGTGGCTAATTGTAATTATGCAAAATCACTTTCTCCAGACAGTCAGACTGTCGCTGTAGTTAAAGCAGATGCCTATGGTCATGATGCTGTCGAAATCGCTAAAGCGCTGCAACAGCATGTGTCAATGTTTGCCGTTTCTAGCCTTGAAGAAGGTCTCGAATTGAGGCTGCAGGGCATCAAACTACCGATTCTGTTATTGGAGGGCTGTTTTCACCAAGAAGAACTATTTATTGCGTGTAAACAAGGGTTTAGTGTGGTTATGCATAACCAGTTGCAGTTGCAGATGTTACAAAATTTGAATGCTGAAGAAACGGTTGAAGTGTGGTTGAAAGTTGATACAGGTATGCATCGGCTTGGATTTCAACCTGAAAATGTAACTGCTATTTTTAGCCAGTTAAAAAGCACTAAGCAAGTTAACAACGTGGTGCTTATGACGCACTTGTCAGTGGCTGATGAAATCGATAACCACTTTACCAGCTCTCAACTAAAGAAATTTATTGCTTGTTGTGAACAATTAGAAGGTAAATTTTCAGAGACAATTTATACCAGCATAGCGAACTCGGCTGCGATAAAAGCATGGCCGTTAGCCAGAGGAACATGGAATCGTCCGGGGATTATGTTGTATGGCGTGTCGCCATTTATGTCTAATCACGATATGCAGCAACAACTAATACCAGTTATGACGTTAAAGTCAAAGGTCATTGCACTGCGAAATGTTTCGCAAGGTGAAAGTGTAGGCTATGGCAACACTTGGAAAGCCGAACAAGAGTCTGTAGTGGCAACAATCGCTGTGGGGTATGGTGATGGTTACCCCCGCACAGCTAAGCTTGGAACACCGGTACTGGTGAACGGTCAAAGGGCTAAGCTGTGTGGCAGAGTGTCTATGGATATGATCACGGTTGATGTTACCGGATTGCTAGATATAGAAGTTGATTCTGACGTTGAATTGTGGGGAAAAAGTTTATTGGCTAATGAAGTTGCAAGCTGGGCAGATACCATTGGTTATGAATTGGTAACACGGATGCCTAAACGAACTCGTCGCCGAATCATTAACCTATAGAAGATTGAATTTCTACTTCAATCTTCTAATTAAGATTACATGTCTTCGTCACAATTCCCATCGGTGCACTCACCATAAAGATACAAGCTGTGATGAGTTAACTTCATTTTGTTCTGACTAGCGACTTCGTCTTGACGTTTTTCAATAATCGGATCTTCAAATTCGATTACTTTGCCGCATTTTAAGCAGACTAAATGATCATGATGTTGTTTGTGGCTAATTTCAAATACAGACTTACCGCCTTCAAAGTGGTGTCTATTCAAAATTCCCGCATCATCAAACTGATTCAAAACACGGTAAACAGTCGCTAAACCTATTTCTTCACCTTGCTCAATCAATAACTTGTATACGTCTTCAGCACTAATATGTTGGTTCGCAGGTTCCTGCAAAACCTCGAGGATTTTAAGTCGTGGCAGGGTAATTTTTAGCCCTGCTTTTTTTAATTCTTTATTTTGATCCATCTGTTTTTCTAAACGATAATTGGTGGGTTCATTATAGGGAAGTAATTCAAATATGAAAGGGATAGCGAACAAACTAATCACTAAAGGGATTAAATATTTCAATTACATCAACATTTTTTTAACATAGCGTGCTTTCTGAACAGATTTACGAATTTAAACTCACAAACTGAGTGCTTGTCCAAATGTTCTATACTGAATTATTTCAAATTGAAAATTACGTCAAATTTAATATCCATTCTTGATTAGAAGGGATAAATCGTTTGGCTAAGTTTAGGATTCGATATGAGACTAAATGTAGTAGGTAAGATTATTGCTGGTTTCGTTTTGGTCGGTTGCGTGATGGTGGTCACCAATATAGTGTCTTATTTTGGATTGGCTGATATTCGTGATTCCGCGCAAAGTGTAGTGCAACAGAAAATGCCGGTGCAAGCCAGCATGTTGCAAGTTCAAACCGGAATTTTGTCACTGGCTACAATATCGACAAATGCTTATTTTGAACAATCCATAAAGCAATTGCAGAGTAATCAACAAACCTTCGATCGGTTGTCCACAGAGTTCACTGTTAACCTCAAAAACCTTAATCAAATAATTGGTGAAACAAATACTGCGTTTCAACTAGGCGCACAGCATGCATCCGCGTATGTTACACAGTCTAAGAATATGTACCAAGCGAGAGTTCAACAGCTGTTATTGACAGCAGAGATCGACCAAAATGCGGCTAATATTATTGCTGTGGCTGACGAAACTAGTGCGCTATTAGGTGACTTAACCTTCTTAGAAGGGGATGCTCCCAATCTTGATATCTTAATTGGTACGGCGATTAATGCAGACAATAAAATTATGCCGTTATTTAGTGCAATAAAAGAGTACATAACAACCAATAACACTGAAATAAGTGAAACGATTAAAGGGGATATTGAATTTACCTTAAGTAATGTAGCAGTCGATATTGACTATTTAAATAGATTATCAGAAACAGTAGACACCCAAGGTTACATTGACGGGCTGAATGCACAATTCTCACAATTACAAAAACTACTGTTACAAGATCCCGGTTTATTCTCAGCTCAACAGGAAAAAATTTCGTTACTTGTTAAAGCAAAAGATTTTAATGTTATTGCCAATCAACATTTAGATAGCGCTAAACAACACTTTTCGACGGTTTTTTCCGAAGTTAACCAAGATACTTTATTAGGGCAAAATGCCATTATCGAAACGGTTAACTCTAACATTTGGAAAGGTCTTATATTTTTAGGTATTGCTGTTGCTGCGGCAATAATCTTTGGAAGCATAACGACGCGCAGCATTGCAGCACCCATCGCAAGAATTAATCGTAGTTTAGGACTAATTAGTAGCGGAGATTTAACCCATAAGGCGTATTCAACCAATCAGGACGAATTTGCTATATTGGCAACCAACGTTAATAAAGTCACTGAAAGCTTGCGTGCGGTTGTTGAAAAAATTCTATTGCAAGAAGCGTCGTTAGAAAATGCCATGCAAACAACAGCCAATTTGAGTGAACAAACGTTAATTCAAGTTGAGCAGCAAAAACAACAACTCAATTTAACCGCCGCTGAAACCAATTCTATTCGACAAGCGAGCAAATCTAACACGCAACAAATTCAGCATGGTATGCATCAATTGCAACAGGTGAGTAAACAAAGTGCCAATGTGAGTAAATTAGTTTCTTCAACTCATAAGCAAATATCTGAACAAACTCAACAAGCAGAGCAATCCTCTACCATTATTCATCGATTAGACGAAAACAGTAAAAAAATTGGCAGTATATTAGACGTGATTAAAACAATTGCACAGCAGACCAATTTATTAGCATTAAATGCCGCAATTGAAGCTGCAAGGGCAGGTGAGCAAGGGCGTGGTTTTGCAGTCGTAGCAGATGAAGTGCGTACACTAGCAAATCGTACCCAAAACTCGACGGCCGAAATTGAAGCTATGATTGAAAGTTTGCAGCTTGATGCAGAGCAAGCTGTCAAAGCGATTAGCAGTGGTAATGAATTTGCCAAGCAAAGTGAGCAGCAAATTTTTGACGTGGCACAACAAGTAACACAAATAAATGAAACCATAGATAGTTTACGAAAAATGAATCAAGAAATTGTTAGCTCTACTTTGGAGCAGGATAGCTTGTTTGAGAAAATTGCAATTAAACTGAACAATGTCGTCGATTTGGCTGAGAAAAGTGCGGAATCTACGCATTCTTCAACCGCGGCAAACCAAACATTAACTGATTTGATGGTTGAAATGAAAAAGGCAGTTAGTCAGTTCAAGTTGTAAACGGGGTTGTTTAAACCCCTTGTTGTGCGAGGCACAACAAGGGGGCAACTTTACAAGTACATTCAACACTTTGTTGCCGTGTTGATAAAAGGATAAATAATTCTAGTAATTTATGCCAGCTCAGACAAACAAAGCTCTTCGTGAATCTGTTTGCACCAGTCTTTCACTCGCTGCTCGGTTAGCTCTGGTTGACGATCTTCATCGATGCCAAGCCCAACGAAGTGTTCGTCGTCTGCCATGCCTTTAGATGCTTCAAAATCATAACCTTCACACGGCCACTGTCCTACCAAAATCGCACCTTTGGCTTCCACAATATCCCGTATCATACCCATCGCATCTAGAAAGTATTCAGCGTAATCTTCTTGATCGCCACAACCGAAAATAGCGACTAGTTTGTCGTTAAAATCAATTTCTTCCAACTCAGGAAAAAAATCATCCCAATCACATTGAGCTTCGCCGTAGTACCAGGTAGGGATCCCGAATAAAAGTAAATCGAATTCGGCAATGTCTTCTTTACTGCTTTTAGCAATATCATGAACATCAATGAGATTCTTACCCAGTTCTTTTTGGATCATTTTCGCAACATGTTCTGTGTTGCCTGTATCACTTCCAAAAAATAAACCTACACTTGCCATTCCAACTTTCCTTTACTTAACTAATTCGATGCCTAATTATATTAAATGCCACTGTTTTCCCAAAAGATCTGGATCAAACCTTTAGCAATAAATCCGGCTGCACCTAAAAATAAAACAAGATAAACAACTGCTCGACCAAGGAAGGGCACATTGTTCTTTTTTAATACATCGTGTATCGCAAACCCCATAAGGGCAAATAGCGCGACCAAAGTCAGGTTTAACACGATTGCCTCTATTTGCTCATAATATTCATTTAGCATCGCAAAACCTTCAGAATAAAAAAACGCGCAGAATATACCACACAAAGTGACGCAAGCGAATTACCCACAAGTATCATTTTGCAAAAAATCGCTGACTAAACGATTAAAGATGACTGGTTTTTGTGCATGTAACCAATGTCCAGCTGAACCAATCACTTTTGCACTGCTATTTGGAAACAATGCACTAATGGCAGATTTGTGTTCAGGTAAAATATAGTCTGACTGACCACCTTTAATAAAAAGTACCGGTACCGAGCAAACATTATCACTGCTAATTCCTTTAGAAATTGCGGGGTAATCCCGTTGCAGTAACTGTAAGTTAAAGTCCCAGCGCCAGTTACCATCAACTTGTTTTAAACTTTTTAATAAAAATTGACTTACACCAGGCTCTTTTAAATATTCAGACATCACAGCATCAGCATCACCTCTTGACGTTATACTTTTTAAGTCAACGGCATTTAATGCTTTAAATACATTCTGGTGGCGAGGTGTATAGCTCACAGGAGCAATATCAGCAATGACTAACTTGTCAATTAGTTGCGGGTTATCGAGGGCTATTTTCATGGCTATTTTGCCGCCTAAAGAATGCCCTAAAATGGATACTTTTGTTATGTTCACAGAAGCTATTAACTGTACAATTTTGTTAGCATAGCTAGTGAATGAAAATGCATCAGTAAAAGCCGATTTACCATGGTCAGGTAAATCGATACTCAAAACATTGTGACTGTCCTCAAGTGCTTTTCTTACCATAGACAAATTATCTAGGCTGCCAAATAGGCCATGTAAAAGCACTAAATAAGGTTTTTCAGCTTGATTGCTGCTTAAATGATAATTAATAGATTGCATAAGTGTTTAGATAGGGATAATTGCTTGCTAAAACAAGCAATTTAATTGAATTAATTGCACATAGCCAGAAATTAGCCACATTCTGACTATGTGTTTAACAGATTACTTACATATTAGGGTAATTAGGTCCTCCTGCACCCTCAGGTGTTACCCAAACAATATTTTGCGTAGGATCTTTAATATCGCAGGTTTTACAATGCACACAATTCTGCGCATTAATTTGCAGCTTTTTGTCACCCTCAGGGCTGTCAATAATCTCGTAAACGCCAGCAGGACAGTATCGTTGCGCCGGTTCATCGTATTTCGGTAAGTTTATGACGATGGGAGTTGCCGGATCTTTTAAACGCAAATGGCAAGGCTGATCTTCTTCGTGATTGGTATTCGATAAAAATACTGATGAAAGTTTATCGAAACTAATTACGCCGTCAGGCTTAGGGTATTCAATTTTCGGAAATTCACTGGCTAAGCCTATAGCGCCATGATCAGTAGTCGTATCTTTAAGCTTAAAGAGGACTTTACCACCAAGGATATTTTGCTCAAACGTATTGTAAGCACCCCCTAAAAAGGTACCAAACTTGTGTAATGCAGCGCCGAAATTCTGTGAACTATAAAGTTCTTTGTACAACCATGAATTTTCGAATTTTTGTGCATAGTCGGTTAAATCTTGACCCACTTTATCTTGGCTGATTGCCTCAACAATGGTTTCAGCGGCAAGGATGCCCGATTTCATCGCTGTGTGATTTCCCTTTATTTTTGCAAAGTTAAGGGTGCCAGCATCACATCCTACAAGGATCCCCCCTGGAAATGTCATTTTGGGAAGGGAATTATATCCTCCTTTAGCAATTGCTCTGGCACCATAGGAAACCCGCTTACCACCTTCTAAATATTGCTTTAGCACTGGATGCTGTTTAACTCTTTGGAATTCGTCAAAAGGACTCAGGTGTGGATTCTTGTAGTTAAGATCAATAATGATCCCCACTAAAACTTGGTTATTCTCTGCGTGATATAAATAACTTCCACCGGTTTCGCTATTGAGTGGCCAGCCAGCAGTGTGAACCACCAAACCTTCTTGATGTTTGCTTGGGTCGATATCCCAGATCTCTTTAAAGCCAATACCATAATGTTGAGGTGCTTTGTCTTTATCGAGTTCAAACTTAGATATCAGTTGTTTGCCCAAGTGACCACGACACCCCTCGGCGAAAACTGTGTACTTTGCTCGTAATTCCATGCCAGGCATATAGCTGTCTTTGTGTTCGCCAGAAGCACTTATGCCCATATCGCCGGTGATAATTCCGCCCACGCTGCCATCTTCGTTGTATATTATTTCTGAAGCGGCAAAGCCTGGAAAAACCTCTACGCCCAATTGTTCCGCTTGATCGGCTAACCAACGGCATACATTCCCCATACTAACGATATAATTACCTTGGTTGTGCATGGTTTTTGGGGTCATGAAGTTAGGTAATTGCGTCGCTGAGCTTTGATTCTTTAAATAGTAAATGTGGTCCTCAGTGACTTTTGTGGTCAGAGGGGCCCCTCGGTCATTCCAATCAGGAAAAAGTTCGTCCATAGCTTGGGTTTCGAAAACCGCACCAGAGAGAATATGGGCACCAACTTCTGAACCTTTTTCAACTACACATACCATTAACTCTTGTTCATTTTGTTGAGCTAATTGCATAATTTTACAAGCAGTTGATAGTCCGGCTGGCCCAGCACCTACAACTACAACATCAAACTCCATCGATTCACGTTCCACGGGTTTCTCCCCTTATAGATATCTATTAATTAAAGAAATAAACAATTAAGTAACTATCACCCACAGTTACCAAAGTTGATTGATACTATTCATCAAGTATATAGTTTGCATCAACCAAAAAGTAGGTCCTGAAAGTACCTTTTAACCTGTCATTAAAGTCAATTAAATCAATATCTTACTTGGTAATTTAATCTTGGTTTTTGGGCGAAATTAAGCTTGAAAAATAGCGCTTTTTATTAACATTAACATAATAAAACTTAAGCTCAAATGGAAATAATGACCTACAATTTATAACCAAAATACGGGAAGCCAGATTTGTAACTTTGATAACACTTAGTTGACGCTTAGGTAAACAGCCAGTAAATTTACGCAACCTTACAAATACGCATAATTTGCGTTATAACTTCTCTACACTTTATATCTGATTAGAGGTAAACATGAAAATTTTAGTGCCGGTTAAACGTGCCATTGATTACAACGTAAAAGTACGCGTTAAAGCCGATAACACAGCGGTTGATTTGACCAACACAAAGATGTCTATTAATCCGTTCTGTGAAATCGCAGTCGAAGAAGCGGTTAGACTAAAAGAAAAGGGTATTGCCACTGAAATCGTGGTGGTTTCAATTGGTGATAAAGCCTGCCAAGAACAAATAAGAACCGCTTTAGCACTAGGTGCAGATCGTGGAATCCAAATTGATACCAGTGAAGCTCTAGATTCTTTACAAGTTGCCAAATTGCTTGCAAAAGTTGTTGAAGAAGAGCAACCAGGCTTAGTTATTCTAGGTAAACAGTCTATTGATTCGGATAATAATCAAACCGGTCAAATGTTAGCTGCGCTAACAGGTATGCCACAGGGTACTTTTGCATCTGTTGTGGATGTGGATGGTGATAAAGTAAAAGTGACCCGTGAAATTGACGGTGGTTTACAAACTGTTGAATTGAATCTTCCAGCGGTGGTGACTACAGATTTACGACTCAATGAGCCACGTTATGCAACGTTGCCTAATATTATGAAAGCAAAACGCAAACCTATCGATGTTAAAGCGGCTGATAGTTTTGGTGTAACGCTTACGTCGAACGTTAAAACGTTAAAAGTAATGCCGCCAGCACAACGTAAAGGTGGTATTAAAGTAGCTGATGTAGCAGAGCTCGTCGAGAAATTAAAAACAGAAGCGAAGGTGATCTAATGGCTGTTTTAGTATATGCAGAACACGACAATGAACAACTAAAATCTGAAACTCACAAGTTAGTTAATGCGGCCAGTAAAATGGGCGCAGATGTGGTTGTTTTGGTTGCAGGACAAAACTGCACAGGCGTAGCTGAACAAGCAGCTAAGATTGCAGGCGTAAGTAAGGTGCTATTGGCAGATAACGCTGAATACGCTCATCAGTTAGCTGAGAATATTGGCGATCTGGTCACAGAGTTAGCTGCTGATTATTCTCATGTGATTGCAGCCGCTACCACCACCGGCAAAAACTTTATGCCTCGTGTAGCTGCACTATTAGATGTCGCACAGATATCTGATGTTATTGCTGTTGAAAGCGAAGATACCTTTGTCCGTCCTATTTATGCCGGTAACGCGATTGCTACGGTACAAAGTAGCGACAGCAAAAAAATACTTACAGTTCGAGCTTCAGCATTTGACGCTGCAGAAGAAACAGGCTCAGCTGCTGTCGAAGCAATTGATAATGTGAAGACTTCTGAAAAATCATCATTTGTTAGTGCTGAATTGACCAAATCTGAACGTCCTGAATTAACTGCCGCTGAGGTCATTATTTCAGGTGGTCGCGGAATGCAAAATGGTGAAAACTTCAAGTTACTTGAAGGTATCGCTGATAAATTAGGCGCTGCAATTGGGGCATCTCGTGCTGCTGTAGACGCTGGCTTCGTACCAAACGATATGCAAGTTGGGCAGACGGGTAAAATCGTTGCTCCTCAACTGTATATTGCGGTGGGCATTTCTGGTGCCATTCAACATTTGGCGGGTATGAAAGATTCAAAAGTCATTGTTGCTATCAACAAAGATGAAGAAGCGCCGATCTTCCAAGTTGCCGACTACGGTTTAGTGGGAGATTTGTTTGATGTGTTGCCTGAGCTAGAAGCGGCACTTTAGACTATTTAAAAATTATAAAGGCAGTATGCTGCAAAGCATGACTGCCTTTTTTATACCCCGAATAGTAAAACTATTTTTATACTGATAACGAATTGCAGTATTTAAACAGATATTACTGAATTCTCATCTAAAGAAACCGGTGATGTAGCGTAAGCATCTGCGTGCCAGTCATTTTCCCATTCTGTATCATTTAATAAGTATCTGAATTGATAGTCAGCATCAGCAGGAAGGTTAATTGTTGATGAGAAAGAGCCATTTTTCAACTTTTTCATTGGTGCAGTAGTCATATCCCAATCATTAAAATCTCCAACTACACGAACCGATTCAGCGTTCTTAGCTTCTTCTTTTGACAATTTGAACGTGACTTTACACACTGGTTTTGACTTTAGATATTGTTTCTTGAAGCTCATAAGCTCCTCCTGTCGGTAATTAAATTACATTAATAGGCTATTAATACGGCAATATTACAGTTTTATTGTAATTCTGTGAAATATTATTACGGTATTTGAAAAAATAATTGCGTTTATTCACTAGAAGTTGCCCTTTAACAGTGCGAAATTATTATTTGTACGAAATTTATGCACCTATTTAGCGTTAAATAACCCGTATTTAACGATCACCGCGGGCTCAATAGATATTAAGTCAGATATTGTGCCAATTTTCTTTAATCTGGATCAAAATTCGACCAATTATTTCAGTGAAACACATAAATGGCTGTCGTAACATTGCATAAATATCGTTGTTTCCTGAGTTACTTCAATTTAAAAGCGATATCACTTTAAGGTTATTTTTAGATTCTACTTACCATTTGTGTAACTGAAGCCTAGTCTTCGATGGAAATATTTAGTATGAATTTATGACCTTAAATTCTTTAAATTTAGTTCAGAGGTTCCGAAATACTAACTTAAAACGTCTAGGGTTATAAAAAGGCAGGAAATTCACTTGTGACGGTACACAAATTTAATTCAGCGATGATTGAGCAGCAGGTTAATGAGAGTGACTTACCTGAACAACAGCGTGCTTTAATTTCTGAATTATTTACTCAGCACAATGAAATATTGTTGCGTTTTTTAAGAGCTCGTTTGCAATCGGATGCAGACGCACATGAAGTGGCGCAGGAAGCCTATGTTAAATTACTCGATCTAGATAAACCTGGAGCCGTAAGCTATTTACGTTCTTATTTATTCAAAGTTGCTTCCAACTTAGCGATAGATAGATTGAGAGCAAAGCAAACAGCGGTAAAATATCAGCCTTTATTATTTTTTGATGAAGAGTCGCCTTCAGCTGAACAAGAAGCCATCGTTAACGAAAGGGTTCAGTTAGTTTCTAGCTTTATTAGTGAGCTCCCTCCAAAGTGCAGAAAAGCATTCTTGCTTAGTCGTTATCATGGTTTGAGTTCAAAACAGATTTCTAATGTCATGCGAATATCAGATCGCATGGTTAGAAAATATTTAGTCCGAGCAACTGAACATTGTAAAATGCGGTTGCAAAAAGCCTTGGAGAGCAGTGAATGAGAGGCGAATTTAAGAGTCAGGACGAAGTATTCGAGCAAGCATCGGTTTGGTATTATAGATTACGTGATCCTGATGTGATGCCTGAGACGATAACTCAATGGCAAACATGGCTATACGAAAAGCCAGAACATATTGACGCTTTTACTCAAGTTGAAGAGCTCATGCATATATCGGGAAAAGTTGATCATCTTGACTGGCCTGATGATGCCGAGTTACTTGAGGACGATTACGATGGTGAACAAAGTATTGCTCAGTGGCGGCAAAATCAGAAAATAGCTACAGAAACTGCCTCGTCTACTTCGTGGCGAAAATGGTTGTCACTATCAACTTTTCAACATGCAATACCTTCTATGGGGGCTGCATGTTTGGTGCTGAGTTTTTTAGCTATATTCTGGGTGCAAACTTACCCTCGGGATAAAGGTAATATTTTTGTTTCAGTACACGAAACTTCAGCAGGTCAACATGACAGCATACAACTTGAGGATGGCTCCAAGATTACGTTGGGTGCAAAAAGTTTGTTGTCGGTGGCATATAGCAAAAAACAACGCAAAGTTGTACTAGAGAGAGGCGAGGCCTACTTTGATGTAGCCAAAGATCCTCAACGTCCTTTTATCGTAGGATCGGGAACCCGAACTATCACCGCAGTAGGTACTGAGTTTAATGTTATTAAACAGTCTGAAAGGGTGGTCGTAACGGTAACCGAGGGTAAAGTGAAAGTAGCCCCTATTGTTGCTTTCGGTACTAAAACTGCGCCGCGTATCGCAAAACCCTTGAGTCGTGAAAATGAAGATACCTTTCTAATTGCAGGACAACAGATCAGCTATAACCAACAATCTGTAAGAATAGTAGATGAATCGAGTACCGAGGTTGCCACCGCTTGGCGCGAAGGTAATTTACAATACCTCACTGAAAAATTACGTTTTGTGGTTGAAGATATTAATCGTTACTCTGAAATACCCATTCGTTTAGGTGATGACAAGGTAGGTGAGTTAGCTTATTCAGGAACAGTATTTACCGATCGTGTGGATAGCTGGCTTGAAAGTTTGCCGGTTGCATTTCCAGTGAAAATATTACGTAACAGCAACGGCGCAGTGGTGATTGCTGCTGATCCAACAAGAATATAAATTTAAATTTAATTAATATTATTTCATTTTATTAGTTCCGCTTTTTAAGAATTATTCGTCTTAGTTATTGAAAGTTATAAACTCATGGCACGAACACCAATTGGTGTATGCTGCATAAGTATGCATTTTGTAGGTGGGGTATTGTGTCTATATCTTCAATTTTAAAATGGAACCCAAAAATGAAAAATGTGAAAAACTCAAGTCTGTCCTTTAAATATGGGGTCATTTTTAGTTCCATATTATCGGTGTTTTCAATGTCTGCTGAGGCCGGCAGTTTGGATGACTCTGTACAGTTTGATATTCCTGAACAATCATTAAATGCGGCACTGCTCGACTTTTCTAAACAGTCAGGTATTCAAGTGACTGTTAAAAGTGATACCTTGCAAGGCATCACTAGCCAAAGCATCAGTGGAGAACAAACGGCAATAACAGCTTTAAATAGTTTGTTAAATGAGACCGGGCTAACTTATACCTTGGTGGGTGAAGATACGATTGCGATCACCAAGCCAGAAGGGAGCGAATCCTCGTCAAAAAAGCATCTGCTGGTCGCTCAAAACCAGACACTATCTAGCCTCACACCGACAAATGAAGCTACAGGCTCTTTGAGGATATCTGATTTTGGAACGGCAGAGCCAAAAGTTGAACAAATCCAAGTAACGGGTTCACGAATTGGCCGGCTTGGATCAACCACGCCCACTCCAATAACGTCTATTGACGCAGCAACCCTTGCTCTTAGCGGAGATGTTCGAATTGCTGATATATTAAATGAGTTACCGGCAATAAGAGCAACGCAAACCACTGGTAACGTGAATACTACCGGTGATGCTCAAGAAGCCGGTACCAATTTTTTGAATCTCCGTGGATTGGGTATTGACCGTACCCTAGTATTGATTAACGGTCGCCGTCACGTTGGCAGTCGTTCTGGCAGTGCAGCGGTAGATATGAGCACTATCCCAAGTGCGATTATTAAACGGGTTGAAGTCATTACCGGCGGAGCATCTGCAATTTATGGGGCAGACGCGGTGTCTGGAGTTATCAATATTATCACCAAAGATGATATCGAGGGTCTACAGTTTACTGCGCAAACCGGTATCTCGAGTAAAAGTGATGGTGAACAATTTAATCTCAGTTTGACCGGGGGAAGTAACTTTGCTGATGATCGAGGTAACATTTTCTTTAATGCTACATTCGACCGTTCTTTATCTGCGCGCGCTTCAGAGCGTGATTGGGCGAGCACCGAAACACGATATGGTCCTAATCCTAATAATACAGGGAGTGATGATAGCATTCCTGATCAGATTTTATTTGCCAATACCGGTTTTATAGGTACGCCGGCAGGTGGGCAGGTAGTTGATCCAAATGGTGAAACGTTTGACGCCTACGGTGGGCCTTTTACATTTGACGATGCAGGAAACCTTGTGAGTCAAGACATGGGCTACTTGGTTCAATCTTGGTTGAGTCAGGGCGGAGACTTTGTTGATATGTCTGATTATGACTTGCTCGCAGTGCCGGTTGAACGCACTATTGTGGCGGCAGGCATGACCTACGATTTTAATGATGATGTGCGCTTATTTGCTGATGGTAAATTTGCCAAGACAACCTCTGACACTAACGGTCAACCAACATTTAATCTGGGCACGGATGCTTCTGCTAGCGGTATTCCAGGTGCATTTATTTTGGCCGATAATCCATACGTACCTGACGATCTGCGCAATATTCTAAGTGCTGAAAATATTGATGGCTTCTATGTTGGACGAACCAATGTTGACCAGGGAGGGAGGCAGTCGCACTCCGACCGTGATACCACTCAACTGGTGTTTGGTTTTGAAGGTGTGCTAACTGACAATATCGATTTTACGGTGCATTACCAGTATGGAGAAACAAATAACACCACCGAGTTTATTAATGAGCGGATTAATGCCAATTTTCTACAACAAATTGATGTTGTTTTAGATGAAAGTGGCGAGTCGGTTTGTCGTGATCAATCTAATGGATGTGTGCCACTAAATATTCTTGGCCCAAATGCGGCAACGGAAGAAGCGCTAACGTTTAGTCAGGTAGATTTTGTTACTGAAGGTAAATTAACCCAGCAGGTTTTACATGCTTCTATCGACGGTTACACTGGTATTGAATTACCTGGTGGTGAAATTGCATTTGCTGCCGGTATTGAATATCGAGAAGAAACCTCCGCCACCGAAGAGGGGTATCTGCGAAATAGCGGCGCATTGTTTGCCACTGCAGCGATCGCAGATACTAAAGGGGAGTTTGATGTAAACGAAATATTTGCCGAAGTATCACTACCACTTTTAACCGATATTGCGTTAATCAACAGTTTAACCTTAGATGCAGCAATTCGTTATGCAGATTATTCTACTATTGGCGCAGCAACGACTTGGAAGATTGGAGCCGACTGGGCAATAAACGACACTGTACGCTTACGTACGACCTTGTCTGAAGCGGTTAGAGCGCCAAATATCGGGGAGTTATATGCTGCTGTGGAACAATCTAACCAGTTCCTTGCTGATCCCTGTGATGCAGATTATTTGGCGTCGGGTAGCGCTAACCGGGCAGCCAACTGTGAAGCGCTGGGCTTAACTGCTGACTATCAATCAAACTCTGAAGCTTTTACTAAAGCGGTATTTTCTGGCGGAAATGAGGATTTACAAGAAGAAAAGGCCGATACTTTTACCTTTGGAGTCGTTCTTACACCAGATGCAATAGATAATTTGTCCATTACCGTGGATTACTGGGACATTGAAATCAAAGATGCCATTAGTAGTTTCTCTGCCCAAGCAACTATTAATGGTTGTGTGGATGCTACATCGTTGAGTAACCCCTTATGTAGCGTAATTACCCGTGATGCCAGTGGTAATATTGCAACGGTATCAAACCAGCTCATCAATATTGCGTCGTTTGAAGCCTCAGGCGTCGACGTTGAGGCCAACTATCTGTATAGCTTCGCTGACTCAGATCTGCGTTTTAGTTTAATTGGTACCTACCTCAATAAACTCGATTTTTACACCCAAGCAGGTGAGGCGCCTGATCAAGAAGCGGGTGAACTGGGTGATCCCGAATTGCAGTTTAATTTTCGAGTTACTTACCAGTGGGATGCCCTCATTCTCACCGCAGAAGAACGTTACTTTTCAGATATGAAATATGACTTAGCTGAAGCTGCAGAAACCCGCAGTCCGAATGCCACAGGCACTATCTGGTACACCGACCTTCAAGCGAGATACGCTCTTGGCGACAACCTAGACGTGTATGCAGGTATCAACAATGTGTTTGATAAGCACCCTCCGGCTTTAGCGCTGGTACCTGAAACTCGTTCTTTTGGTGATGATGCGATAATTTATGACCAGATTGGACGCTATTTCTATACCGGACTGAGTTATCAGTTTTAATTAGTCAAGGAGCACGCAGCGTGGTTTTAGATGAAGATTATCTGTATACAACACTGGCAGAATTACTCGCGATCCCATCACCTTTGGGGTACACAGACGAGATTGTGGCTTACGTAACGACAAAACTGCAGGGCTTAGGTGTTGAGTACTGCATTAAACGCAGAGGGACTATAGTTGCCACACTAAATGGTCAACAGCGCGATGCCGACCGAGCAGTTTCTGCTCACCTCGATACATTGGGGGCGATGGTACAAGCCATTGAACCAGATGGTCGGTTGAGGTTAGTTCCGTTGGGGACCTGGTCTGCACGTTTTGCCGAAGGGGGACGGGTAAGTGTGTTAGATTGCGTTACACCTGTGCGTGGCACCGTGTTACCTATCAAGTCTTCTGGCCATGTATATGGAGATGAAGTAGATACCTTACCCATTGGCTGGGACTATGTGCAGTTGCGTTTGGACCAAAGCTGTAAAAACCCAGAGGACGTGAGGGCGTTAGGTATAGATGTGGGAAGTATTGTTGCATTCGATCCCAATACTGAGTTTTTAGCCAATGGCTACATCAGCTCTCGTTACCTTGATGATAAAGCGGGTGTTGCTTGTGTTTTGACAGCAATCAAAGCGCTGGGAAAACGTCCTAATCTGGCGGTGGAATGCCATCCTATTTTTTCATTGTCTGAGGAAACGGGATGTGGCTGTGGGCATGCTCCGGATGAGCAAGTTGGTGAATTATTGAGTGTCGATATTGGTCCGGTTGCCCCGGGCCAAAACTCATCAGAACATTGCGTTAATCTTGGCATCAAAGATACCAGTGGGGTGTACCATTCTAGTCTTGCTAAGAAACTGACACGCTTATGTGAACAACATAAGATTCCGTTTCGCAGAGATGTCTATAAATTTTATCGCAGTGATACACATTCGGCGATTATTGCGGGTAAGGATCTGCAACATGGTTTGATCACTTTTGGGACTGAATCTACCCATGGGTATGAGCGTACTCATATGGATAGCTTGCTGAGTGTAACCCGCTTACTGGTGGCGTATATGGCAAGTGGCGGTTCAGCCAGAGATGGGGCTGATAATGACAGTTAAAACCCAGCCCGAACTTACCTTGAGGGCCTTGATTACCGGCATGTTCCTCGGCATTTTGCTAACACCGTGTAATATCTATTCTGGCCTGAAAATTGGCTGGACTTTTAATATGTCAATCACCGCTGCTTTATTGAGCTTTGGCTTCTGGAGCTTATTACACCAGTTAACCTTAGCTAAGCCGTGGGGCTTACTGGAAAGCAACATAAATCAAACTGCAGCTTCTTCTGCGGCGTCTATTATTTCTGGAGGACTGGTAGCGCCGATACCGGCTTTAGCGCTAGTCAGTAATATTGAACTTCCTTGGTATCAACTAATTATTTGGGTGTTCACGGTTTCGTTTTTTGGAATTTGGGTGGCTTATTTTCTACTGACCCCGTTTTTAATTCGTTCACCATTACCCCTTCCTGCGGGCGTCGCAACTGCGCAAGTGATGCAGGATATCTTCAGTAAAGGCAAAGAAGCGATGTTACGGGTTTACGCCTTAGGTTTGGCCGCGCTAGGCGCCGCCTTAGTAAAAATCACTGATAGCTATTGGTGGACGATACCACGGATTACTCTACCAGGATCGTTGTCAAGCTCTAGTGCCTCAAATGCAGCAAGCTACAGTTTTAAGAATTTAACTTTTTTTCTTGATCCATCGCCTCTGCTAATCGGTTTTGGCGCCATAATTGGTCCTAGAATTGGGATAAGCTTGCTTGTCGGTGCAGTGCTGTCATGGGGGATAATTGGCCCGGAAGCTCTTGATCAGGGGTGGGTTTTACCTGGTTCGAATAATCCTACAGCAAGTTGGTTTCCAGAATTGGTAGGCTGGCTTTTATGGCCAGGCGTCACTTTGATGGTAACGGCTTCGATTGGTCCATTCATACTCATGTTGTTACCTGTAATTAGAACTAAACAGGAGGAGCAAGAGAAGTTGCCGACAGGGCCAGTCTATCACCGTGGAAAGTTAGTTTACGCTGGGTTGCTGGTGGCATGTACTCTTGTAGTGGGTGTGCAAATGTGGTTGTTTGATACCGACTTTTATATGGCATTATTGGCTGTCCCGTTGGCGTTTATCCTTGCCGTAGTGGCTGGGAGGGTAGTGGGTGAAACGGGGATCCCACCTATTGGTGCCATTGGTCAGGTTTCGCAGTTATCTATGGGAATCGCTGCGCCTGGGAACATGACAACAAATCTCACTACAGCCAATGTTGCTGGTGGTACCGCCGGTCAGTGTGCAGATTTACTGAATGATTTTAAGGTAGGGCGCATTATTCATGCTAACCCGTTACATCAGGTTGTAGCCCAATGCATCGGTGTGCTTACGGGCAGTATTATTGGTAGTTTAACTTATCTAACCTTGATCCCTGATCCACAGACCATGCTTATCTCTGAAAATTGGCCAGCGCCAGCCGTTGTAACTTGGCAAGCTGTGGCTGAAACACTTAATGTCGGCTTGTCGGCTATTCCATTAAATGCACGCCTGGCTATGCTGGCAGGTGTTGTTGCCAGTATTATGTTAATGCTAGCGGAGCGCTATTTACCTTCGAAAGTGGCGCGCATTATGCCAAGCGGGCCGGCACTAGGGCTTGCTTTCGTCATCCCTGCGTCTATTTCATTCAGTATGTTTTTAGGAGCGGCGATTGCGTGGTTATTACGTCGCTATGCCTTAACTTGGAGTCAGCGCTTTTTAATCGCTATTGCGTCAGGAATGGTTGCTGGTGAGAGTATCGCAGGTGTAGGCAGTGCCATTTTGCAACTCACTGGACGCTATTAGTGTGGTTATTTTAAAATCCGCTTATATCATCCAAAGGGCGTTGTTTCTCCGCTAATAGAAGATTCTGAGAATGGATATTTAGCACATAAAAAAGCGATCCTAAAAAGGATCGCTTTTGGCTTAACTCATTTCACTTAGTTTATTTAACTTAGTTAATTTCGCTTAGTTCATTTAATTTAGTTAATTTCACTGAGCCTAGTAGAAGCTAATTTTTGCTTCTATACCAAAAATACGAGGTTGATTCATGATGCCAGCAAGGTTATTGAAATCAATTGCACCTTTCACATTTTCTTCATCGGTAATATTTCTACCGAATAGCGCTATGCTGTAATTGTTTTCGTAATTTTCATAACCAATACGCAAACCACCTTCGTAATTATCGTCTGAGGTGAATTCTACAGAGTCATATAAGAAGAAGCTGGTTTCACCTTGGAATGCCCAATCGGTGAACACAAATAACTCGCCATTATCGCCAATTGGCGTAGCGTATCTGGCTGTAAAGTTAAAGATAGTCTCTGGTGCTTGTGGAAATGAATTTCCATCTATACTCGCAGAGTAACCATCTGGGCGAGGGTCAAAGACAGTACAATTTCCTGTGAAAGCGAAGTCTGCACTAGCACCACAAGGTAATATTGTTAAACCACTATCTTGGATTTCAGTGTGGTTGTAACTATATCCTGCCGTTAATGTAATGAACTCGTTTAGCAAGTACTCAACGTCAATTTCGAAACCATAACCCACACCTTTGTCAGCATTGATCAGCGCAGTCGTATTTGCACCACCGCCAATTGCACTTAATTGCATGTCGTCAATTTCATAGTAAAAAGCAGCGGCATTGATGCGTAAGGTATTATCTAACAGGTCTTTTTTGATACCCAATTCAGCAGAATTAATGGTTTCTGCTTCTGCAACTGAAGGACTTGCTTCAAATGCAACATCGCGGCCTTGTATGGTTTGTGCTCTAAAACCATTCGCTAGTCGAGCAAACACTGAGGTGTCGTTATCTAGCTTATAATTTGCGCTTAGTTCCCAGCTTAATTGTCCATCATCAACATTGATGTCTTCGTACTCTTGGATTGATGCAGCACCAATTACTAACGCGAAGCCGTCAACATTCTGTTCGCCAACGATCAAAGATTTTTCATCATAGGTATAGCGAAGACCACCAGTTACCTCTAATTTTTGGTTAACTTGATAAGAGGTTTGACCAAAAACAGCCCAAGTCGTGTTTTCATGATAGACGGTGGTCGCGCCGTAAAATCCATCTATACTGGTTACGTTAAAAGATGAATCATAATAAAATGCGCCCACTTGCCAACTCATCGCTTCATCTGTTTCACTGGCTAGGCGAATTTCTTGAGTTAACTGTTCTAAATCATCCAACTTATCTTGTGTAACTGCAGAAAACGCAATGTTACCAGGGAAAGTGGTTTCTTCAGTACCATCACCATTTATATCTGCTGGTTCGTTTAATACTACACCACCATCAATATCACCTAAGCTATAACCTTCAGCTTGTTCGTATGCGGTAATGCTGGTTAAAGACATATTTTCAAGCGCAAATTCTAATTTTAGAGAGGCCCCATAATTGTTGTACTCTTGCGGATTATTGTCAGCACCATTACCATCAATATCGCCATCATAGTAAAGCACGTCACGATCATAATTTTCGTTTAGGTCGTTGCTACCTTTGGTAAATATGTTGGCGCGGAATATAGACGCTGTGCCATCTAACTCTCTGCCGTGAACGTTTAATAAGGCAGAAAAGTCTTCATTTGGTGAGAAGAGTAGTTGTCCACGCCAAGCTTTTTCATCGAAACCACCCATGGCGTCATTTTCGCCAGTATAGGCATTATCAATCCAATCGTCACGATTCTGCGATAAAACTGAAAAACGACCTGAAAGGTTATCGGTTAGACCACCGCCAACAGCACCTTCGAAGTTTAACGTACCTAAATTGCCGACTCCTAATTTCATATAAGCATCGAAGTCTTCAGTGGGCTTCACTGAATCAAATTTTACAATGCCGGCGGTGGTATTTCTACCAAATAGGGTTCCTTGCGGTCCTCGTATTACTTCTACTTGCGAAACATCAAATAATGGGAAGCTTTTTAATATGACGTTTTCTTTTACAACATCATCCATCACAATAGAAACAGGTTGAGATGCGGCTAAATCGAAATCTGAATTCCCCAATCCGCGAATATAAAACCGTGGAGCAACACGACCGTTAGATGTCTCGGCATATAGTCCAGGTACTCTCACTGCTAGTGCAATGATATCTTCACCACCGGAAAAGATACTTTCAAAACGTTCACCGTTTAATGTAGCAATTGAGATTGGAACATCTTGAATACTTTGCGTGCGTTTTTGTGCCGTCACGGTGATTTTTTCCAAACTACGCTCTGCGGCAACGGTATCTTGCTCTTGAGCGAAACTTAATTGGCTAAATAAGGCCGATTGTATGCACAGTGCAATCACTGTTTTATTAAGTGTTTTCATTATATTACCAAGTTGTTAATTTAAATTAGTTGTGTGTTTATCCTTTTGCTTTTTAACCTTGAGAAGAGATAAAAAGCGGATATATTTTTAGAATTGGGTCATGTTTTAAGCTGCAAACATTATTTGGGCGCTAGTGTAATTTTATATTCCAACAGAATCCAATATTTATAGCTCAGATACGAGCAATGCTTTAAAGATAGTCATAAATGCCGACATTATTCGGTTATTTTTCAGATTTTTCGTTTGTTATTTAGCGAGTTCGAATTTAACTATAAGTACGAAAGAATTTTTTGCGATATTGACTCGGAGATAAACCGGTTAGTGAGTTGAACAATCGTGTGAAAGAGCGAGGATCTTCATAACCTACTTTTGTCACTATGGCTTCCAACGAAGAGTTCTCGGTTTCTAACAGTTTCTTAGCCGCTTCGACGCGAATGGATTGCAAATATGAAAAAGGAGTTTGCTCTGTGGCAATTTTGAAACGTCGCAAAAAGGTACGATTGGTTAGGCTAACTTGATTCGCCAGTTGGTCTAATGAAATAGGTTGATGATAGTTACTTTCTAACCACTCTTGCGCACGCAAAATCTCAGCATCTTGATGATATTTTTTACTTCTTAATTGCGCGTAAGCGGCTTGATTTCCCCGAGAAATATCTAACACATGGGCTTTAGCTGTATTGGTAGCCACATCATGGCCGCAATATCGCTCAATCAATAGCAGGGCTAGATCGAACCAAGCCATGCCGCCACCGGAACAGTAAATATTACCATCTTGTGTAATGAGTTTGTTCGACAACAAATCAACTTGTGGGTAACGCTTAGCAAATGTCTCAGCATATCCCCAGTGTGTTGTCGCTTTTTTATTATTCAAAATGCCTGCTTCGGCGAGAAAAAAAGCGCCGCTACAATTACTGGCAATATCAGTTCCTTTGCTATTGAAATATTGTAAAAAAGGTAGCAGGTTACGATTTGCTGACAACACCTCTTCGAGTTTTCCGCCTATAGTTGGGATGATTAATATGTCAGTTTGGTCAACATCTTCAATGGCTACTTGGCTCTTTAAAGTGAGGTGGTTGATGCATTCAATATCACGTTTTCCCACTGATGCTAGCTGAACATTAAAAATTCGTTCAGGGGGTTTGCCTTGCATCCGTTGCCAAGTCACACCCGCTAACGCAAATATATCTAATGCGCCTGTTATTGCACTGGCATAAGCATGTTCATAACCTAAAATGGTGACATTGTGCACGTTAAAATGACTCTATATAAGTTGGGTTTTTAAAAGCTTATCACGATTATGAATGTGTGGCGATATTAGCCATAAAAGAGTCAATAATGACAGTTAGCGTACAGGTCTAAATATGTGATGCTAGGTGCATGATCTAACTAAGGATGCACCTAATGAATGATGAATTAATCCACCCTAAAGAATTACCGTTTCAATTATATGAAGTGCTTGATATTGAATCGTTATTGCAACGTGAACGTTTTGCTGAACACAATAAAGAAACCTTCGATGCCATTTTAGCAACAGCTAACAAAATCGCTTCTGAGAAGTTTGCCACCCATAATGCTATTGCTGATGCAGATGAACCCAAATTTGACGGCACAACAGTGCATATGATCCCACAAGTTAAAGAGGCATTTGATGCTTATAACGAGGCGGGATTCATGGCTGGACGTTATGATTTTGAAGAAGGTGGAATGCAACTTCCTGAAACCATAATGATGGCAACCTCTGGCTACTTTATGGCGGCTAACCCATCGACTTCAGGGTATGCCTTCTTAACCGTCGCCGCAGCCAATGTGATTGGTAATTTTGCTTCAGAATCGTTAAAGCAACAATTTATGCCAAGAATGCTCAGTGGCGAATTCACCGGCACTATGGCATTAACCGAACCCCACGCGGGTTCTTCACTGGCAGACATACGAACTAGTGCGGTTAAAGCCGAAGATGGTAGTTACCGTATTAAAGGCAGTAAATTATATATCTCTGCCGGTGAACATCAGTTATCTAACAATATTGTACATTTAGTGTTAGCCAAAATTCAGGGCGCTCCTCCTGGCGTTAAAGGTATTTCACTGTTTGTTGTACCTAAATATCGCTTAGATGAAGCGGGCGAGCCAAGTACTAAAAATGACGTTGCATTGGCCGGATTGATTCACAAAATGGGCTATCGCGGCACAACCTCTACCGCATTGAGTTTCGGTGAAAATGGGGATTGTCATGGGTATTTGTTAGGGGAAGCTCATCAAGGGCTTAAGTACATGTTCTTGATGATGAACGAGGCGCGAATCGGTGTTGGTTTTGGGGCCGCTATGATTGGTTATAGTGGCTATCAATATTCTTTAGCTTACGCAAAAGATCGCACTCAAGGCCGTATTCCTCCAAATAATGCACCTACAGATCCGGCGACCGAAATTATTAATCATGGTGACGTCAAACGTATGTTATTGGCCCAAAAAGCCTACGTTGAAGGTGCAATGTCCCTTTGTTTATATGCCGCTAGGTTAGTGGATGATGTGAAAACGTTGGAATCTTCAGAACAAAGAAAAGTGACTGAAGAGCTGTTGGATCTGCTCACGCCTGTGGTTAAAGCATGGCCATCTGAGTTTGGCGTGAAGGCAAATGATTTAGCTATTCAAGTCTTAGGAGGAGCAGGCTATACACGAGAATACCCAGTCGAACAGTGCTGGCGTGACAATCGCCTTAACCCTATCCATGAAGGGACCAATGGTATTCAAGCCTTAGATCTGCTCACACGCAAGTTGTGGCAAGCAAATGGCGCAGGTTTAAACACATTGCAAACCCGCATACTGGCAGATTTTAACACTGCGACGGGAGAGAGCTGTGCTCCTCTAGTGAAATCCACTTTGGACTATATGGCAAAAATGCAACCGCTAATTCCGGTGCTTGGAGAAGCATTGCGAAATGAAAAGCTGCCTAATTTATTGGCTAATGCCCAATGTTTCATGAATGTATTTTCGAGCATTGTGATGAGCTGGATTTGGATCCGTCAAGCAAACGTGGCGGAAAAAGCATTGGCAGAGTGCAAAGCTGAAGATAAGTCATATTACCTTGGCAAAATTCAAGCGGCAAAATATTACATCAATTGGGAACTCCCTTTGATAGATAGAGACTTAAAACTACTTCAAGCATTCGACAGTAGTTGCAGCGATATGCAACCCGAATGGTTTTAATCACAAAGAAATGGAAACAACAATTATGAAAAGCAGACAATTTCTTTTAGCTTCACGTCCGGTAGGGACGCCAACGGCAGCAAACTGGGATTTTGTGAAAACAGAATTACCCACACTTGGAGACAATCAGATAAAGGTAAAAGTCCTGTATATTTCTCTCGATCCCGCCATGCGTGGTTGGATGAATGAAGGTAAATCCTACATTCCTCCAGTTGGTATTGGCGAAGTCATGCGAGCCGGTGGTGTCGGTGAAGTGCTCGAATCAACTGATCCTAATTTTAGCGCTGGAGACTTTGTATACGGCGGTTTTGGTGTGACCGATTTCGCCGTTATTTCAACTCAGGGCGTGTATAAAGTTGATCCCAATTTAGCACCGTTAGAGCGCTATTTAGGTGTACTAGGCATGCCGGGTATGACTGCATATTTTGGTATTTTGGACACCGGTCAGCCTAAAGCTGGCGAAACTGTTGTGGTTTCAGGTGCTGCTGGCGCTGTAGGCACTGTTGTTGGACAAATCGCAAAAATCAAAGGTTGTCGCGTAGTGGGTATTGCCGGTGGCGAAGACAAGTGTCGCTACTTAGTTGATGAGCTCGGATTTGACGGTGTCGTTGATTATAAAAATTCAGACGTTAAAAAAGCCTTAAAAGAGCAGTGCCCAGATGGTGTTGATGTGTTTTTTGATAACGTCGGTGGCGACATTCTCGATGACGTATTAACTCAGATAAACATGAAAGCCAGAATTGTTATTTGTGGCGCAATCAGTCAATACAACAACACTACAGCAGTTAAAGGCCCTTCAAATTACTTAACATTATTAGTCAATCGAGCTCGTATGGAAGGCATTGTGGTGTTTGATAATATTGAAAATTACGGCAAAGCAGCAGCTGAAATGTCAGGTTGGATCGCTGAAGGTAAACTGATTGCCAAAGAACACGTAGTAGAAGGATTAGAAACTTTTCCTGATACCTTACTGATGCTTTTCAGAGGGGAAAATTTTGGTAAGTTGGTGATTAAAGTGGACCATACATCATGAAAGCTGCAGACGTAGAAAATAAACATATAGTGGTTACAGGCGGTGCATCAGGGATTGGCGCTAAAACTACCGAGTTATTGGCGTCTCGGGGAGCTAAAGTGTTTTTTGGCGATCGTAATGTCGAGGGTGGAAAGGCCCTGAGTGAAGCGCTACAAGCGCAGGGATACGCTGTAGAGTTTTTTGCATTAGATGTTACTCAAAATGATTCTGTTAAAGCCTTTTACGCAGCAGCCATCGCTAAATTTGGACAAATTAATGTGGCCCTCAATAACGCTGGTGTCGACCATACACCGGCACGCATGTTGGATGTTCCAGATGAAGAGTTTCATCGCAATATTGCAATCAATTTGACAGGCGTCTGGTACTGCATGAAACAAGCTATTCAGCATATGCTGGAAGTGGGTGGTGGCCATGTAATTAATTTGGCCTCAGTCGCTGGAGTATCGGGGGCACCGACTATATCCGCTTATGGCGCATCGAAACATGGTGTGATTGGACTGACTAAATCAGTCGCTATTGAGTATGCTCGGGCCAATATTCGGGTTAATGCGGTATGTCCTAGTTTTGTTAAAACTCCCATGGTTGAAACTGTGTTGGCGAATTTTAATGAAAAGCAACAGAACTCTCTGATTGGTGCTAACCCAATGAAACGCCTTGGTGAAGCAGAAGAAATTGCCTATGCAATAGCATGGCTGTGCAGTGATGAATCAAGCTTCATGACAGGCCATTCAATGGTGTTAGATGGCGGATTAACTGCTTAATTAAATTATCCTTAGGCTCTTAGTCGTAAGGGCAATTAATTTCCAGAGCGCTTAAATGCAAAGCTCTTTATTTACAGGAACAAAAAATGAACAAAAATTTATTCGATTTAACTGGGAAAGTGGCATTAGTAACAGGTGCTAGTAGAGGCATCGGAGAGTCGATTGCACGATTACTCGCTGCTTATGGCGCTGAGGTGATTGTTTCAAGCCGCAAAATTGATGGCTGTGAAGTTATTGCGCAAAGTATTCGAGACAATGGCGGTAAAGCCCATGCTATGGCTTGCCACGTTGGCGAAATAGCACAAATAGATGCTACCTTTGCGCAAATCAAAGAACAGTTTGGTCAACTAGATATTTTGGTGAATAACGCTGCGGCCAATCCCTTTTTCGGACACATTTTAGATACTGATCTTGCCGCCTACGATAAAACTGTAGATGTGAATATTCGCGGTTATTTCTTTATGTCAGTGGCTGCCGGTAAAATGATGAAAGAGCAGGGCGGTGGCGTGATCTTAAATACCGCTTCTGTGAATGCATTGTCACCAGGCGATATGCAAGGTATTTACTCTATATCAAAAGCTGCCGTAGTGAGCATGACCAAAGCTTTCGCCAAGGAATGTGGCAGTTTGAACATTCGAGTAAATGCATTATTGCCAGGATTGACAGACACCAAATTTGCGTCGGCGTTAACTACTAACGATAAGATCCTAAAACAAGCTCTGCAAATTATTCCATTAGGCCGAGTAGCTGATCCTGATGAAATGGCGGGGACTGTGTTGTATTTAGTCTCTGATGCATCAAGTTACACAACCGGCACAACGGTTGTCGTTGATGGTGGTATGATGGCTTAAACACAGCCGTTATTACAGGAAATACCATGCAACATCAGTTAGTTGTTTGCTCCGATATTTTTGGACAAACCGAGTCATTTAAATCGTGGTGCAAACAGATTTTACCTGCGGACTGGCAACTTACCATTGTCAGTCCGTATATCTCTTCGGTGAACTTTACTGATGAAGCCTTGGCTTATTCCGCATTTCAACAGGCTGGCGGAATACAACGTTATACTTTACGAATTGCGGCAGCTTTGGCTGCTAGCCTCGCGGACAAAACCGTCATAGGCTTTAGTGCTGGGGCAGCTTCACTATATAAGTTGTTGAGTGAAAAAGACTATTCGCAAAGTATCGATAATTTTTATGGTTTTTATCCAGGCCAAATACGTTTTTTTACTAAACTCAAGCCTTCTCTACCAACCCAACTTTATTTTCCCCATAAAGAACCGAATTTCAACATAGATACTGTGATTGACGAATTAGCTATACATGACAATGTGAAGTGCCAAAAGACGGAATTCGAGCATGGTTTTATGAACTTGGCATCAAGGGGATACAATAAAGACGCTGAGCTAATTTTTACGCAAGAAATTAATCAGATATTATCGCTCCAAGCGGCTATTTAACCAACTTGGAACGATAAACATGGTGTAGATGAGGGTTATGCTGTGATTTTTTCAACCAAAGCAATTGCATCGCCAATATAATTTGCGGGTGAAATTTGCTTCAATTCAGTTTTCACATTATTGGGTAAATCTAAATTATCAATAAATTCAGCTATCGCAGCCTGATCGACTTTTTTACCTCGAGTAAGCTCTTTTAACTTCTCATAAGGTTTTTCAATACCATAACGTCGCATTACTGTTTGAATGGGCTCAGCCAACAATTCCCAATTGCTGTCAAGTTCGTTTCTTAGACTTTGCTCGTTAACCTGTAACTTACTAATACCTTTTAAGGTCGATTCATATGCAATTACAGAGTAGCCCATACCCACACCGAGATTTCTCAAGACAGTAGAGTCAGTTAAATCACGTTGCCATCTTGAGATAGGTAACTTAGTGGCTAAATGATTAAACATTGCATTGGCTAAACCCAGATTACCTTCAGAGTTTTCAAAATCAATAGGGTTGACTTTATGGGGCATGGTTGAAGAACCAATTTCGCCGGCAATGGTTTTTTGTTTAAAGTGACCTAGGGCAATATATCCCCAAATATCTCGATCGAAGTCGATCAAAATAGTGTTGAAACGGGCCATTGCATCATAAAGCTCAGCAATGTAGTCATGGGGTTCAATTTGAGTTGTGTATTGGTTCCAATTTAGCCCTAGACTTTCCACAAAAGACTGTGAAAAAGCATTCCAGTCTATATCTGGATAAGCACTTATGTGAGCGTTATAGTTACCCACTGCTCCATTTATTTTACCCAAAATAGTGACGTCTTTAATTTGCTCGCGCTGACGTTGTAAACGATGCATGACGTTAGCCATCTCTTTACCCATAGTGGTAGGAGAAGCTGGTTGCCCATGGGTTCTTGCCATCATAGGGATACTTTTATAATCAATGGCTAAGCGTTTAGTCTCAGCAATTAATTTGTCACAGTAAGGCAATATAACTTGTTCTCTTGCTTCACTTAACATTAGTCCATGAGACAAGTTATTGATGTCTTCAGAGGTACAGGCAAAATGAATAAATTCACTGACACTATTTAGCTCTTGGTTATTTTCAACTTTTTCTTTTAAAAAATACTCAACGGCTTTGACATCATGATTGGTTGTTTTTTCAATGGCTTTGATACGCAGGGCATCTTGTTCACAAAAATTATCAACGATATTATTGAGTAAAGTCATCGCTTCCGCTGAAAATGCCGGTACTTCGGTAATTTCGGCGGTGGTAGACAATTTTTGTAACCAGCGTACCTCGACTAGAACACGATATTTTAGCAAACCGTATTCACTGAAATAGTGTCGTAAGGCTGAACTTTTCGAGCCGTAACGGCCATCAACGGGGGAAACTGCAGTTAGTGCAGACAATTCCATGAATTACTCCTATTGAGATTGGTGAATACTGTGTTGTAACGTCAATGCGTTTGCCACAATGCTTTTTCGGTTAAATAAAATTTGTCGTCTTTTACCGCCTAATTGGCGCCATAAAACGGCAGAACGTAGACCACTTAATAAAAGCGCTCGGACTCTATGTTGGTTAGCGTCTTTCTTTAATTGATTAGGGGTGCCGGCTATTTGGATTTTTGCGCCCAAAGGGCTTATTACATCTGAATAAACACTGGCTAAATTACTGCTCATTTGTTCATCGAATAAATCTAAATGTAAAGTTTGACGTTGAATTTGCTCTATGCGTTTTGATAGCTCATCTAACTTTTTCGATGATTTTTTGAGTTTGCGCTCTAAGCCTAAGATGCTAGCGATATAACGGGTGATTTCAGCGTCTTTTTGCATAGGTGTATTACCTAACTGACCAATTAACGTACCCAGTCCAAGCTTTAAGTTTTCGATACTACCATACACTTCAATTGTGCTTTGGGCATCAGTAAGAACTATGCTATTGATACTTGCCTTGAATGCATCGATGTCGGCTTCGCCTTTTCGGGCTACTGACTGCACTAAGGATGCGGCCTGACATACACCGGCTAAGGCTAAGGTTTTTTCTTTTTCATTGTCTATGTTCAACGCAAATAACTCTCTATAATTCCGCCACCTAGACATTCATCTTGTTGATAAAATACCGCGGATTGCCCAGGTGTCACTGCTTTTTGCGGATCATCAAAAAGCACTTTAATGTGGCCGTTAGGCTGAGGCGTAATAGTACAGGGAATATCTTCCTGACGATAACGTGTTTTTACTGCACAACGTATTTCTTGTTGCGGACCTAAGCGGTCAACCCAATGCAGTTGGTTTGCGATTAAGCCTACAGAGTAAAGGGCGGGGTGATCTGCGCCTTGGCCAACAATTAACACATTACGTTTGACGTCTTTGTCGACGACATACCAAGGTTCATCACCAAATTCTTTTTTTCCACCAATGTGCAAGCCTTTACGCTGACCAAGAGTATGGAACATCAGTCCATCATGTTGACCTATTTCAATACCTTCAGCGGTTTCAATCACGCCAGGTTGAGCAGGTAAATACTGTCCTAAAAAGTCTTTGAACTTTCGTTCACCAATAAAACAAATACCCGTACTGTCTTTTTTATCGTGAGTAATAAGATCTTGCTGCTCAGCAATTCTGCGTACTTCAGGTTTTTCGATATTGCCAACAGGAAAGAGGGTTTTGGCAATATGTTCTTCCCCTAATGTGTACAGGAAGTAACTTTGGTCTTTATTTGAGTCCAAACCACGCAACATTTTCCAGTGACCATTTCTCATTTCACGACGCACGTAGTGCCCTGTGGCAATATAGTCAGCACCTAAATCTTCAGCTGCAAACTCTAAAAAAGCTTTAAATTTGATTTCCTTGTTACACATAATATCTGGGTTCGGGGTACGCCCAGCCCGATATTCTTCAAGAAAATATTCAAAAACGTTGTCCCAGTATTCGGCAGCAAAATTGATTGTATGTAACTCGATGCCAAGTTTGTCAGCTACTGCTTGCGCATCTGCTAAATCTTCAGCAGCTAAACAATATTCATCACTGTCATCTTCCTCCCAGTTTTTCATAAACAGGCCTTCAACTTGATAACCCTGTTGCTGAAGAAGATAAGCGGCCACAGACGAATCCACACCACCAGACATTCCAACGATGACTTTTATGTTAGCGTTTTGTAAATTTGTGGTCGTGTTCGTATTTGACATATTTGCTGGCGAATTCTTGGCTGCTAAATTGGGCGGCAAGTCTAGCAAAATAAAGCCTTTAGATAAATACGCAGGATTACAAAAAAGAACTAATTTATAACCAAATAATTAAACCATAATGGTTTTCTGAACTCCCTATAAAATCCGATATTTTCCGTTCTCTATGCCGTCAATTGTCCACTGCCCAATTTGATAACGAATAAGGCGTAGAGTGGGGAAGCCGACGGCTGCAGTCATTCTTCGAACTTGTCGATTACGCCCTTCAGAAATGGTTAACGATATCCAACTGGTTGGAATATTGGCTCTAAATCTTACCGGCGGTACACGTTCCCATACATCTGGAGGTGGGATTTTTTTAACTAGGGCGGGCATCGTTGGACCATCTTTCAATTCGATGCCTTTACTTAATTTACTAATAGCTTCCGGCGTAATATCACCATCTACCTGTGCCCAATAAGTTTTGGCAGTCTTCTGTTTTGGGTTGGCAATTTGATGTTGCAGTCTACCGTCATTGGTTAATACCAATAAACCTTCACTATCCCGATCTAATCGCCCAGCAGCATAAACATCAGGTACATTTATAAAGTTTTTAAGAGTTTTACGATTTTGCTCATCGGTAAATTGGGTAAGCACATCAAAGGGTTTATTAAATAAAAGTACGGTTCTTTTTTGAGCAGTTGGTTTCTTTTTTATGTGTTTTTTTTGATTCATTTTGAATAACTATTCACTTTTTTATGGTTTTCGTGTGCTTGGATCTAGTAAACGGAGTTTAGCCCATATATCATTGTTTGTTAGCATCTATAACCTTTCGTGATGAACTATTTATTGTCGTTGTACACGAAGACTCAATCTAATTTATGCATAAATAATGTAATAAAATACTGGTTATAATAGCTATATTGATTAGAATCTGTGCTCAAATTTTTAAGTTTTTTGATAAATTTTTTAATTATCAGCGCTTTCGTCTGAGTAATTTGGATTAACCAGGCGGTTACGCCGCCACCACTGAGGTATATAATGACTACATCAAAGTCTAAGATTATTTACACAAAAACTGATGAAGCCCCTGCGTTGGCTACATACTCACTTTTACCCATTGTACGTAAATTTGCTACTGCAGCGGATATAGAAGTTGAAGTGAGTGATATATCGTTAGCTGCCAGGATTTTGGCTATCTTCCCTGACTACCTAACCGATGAGCAAAAAGTCCCTGATGCATTATCTATCTTAGGGGATCTTACCCAGTCACCAGAAACAAATATTATTAAACTGCCGAACATCAGTGCTTCAATCCCTCAATTAAAAGCTGCGATTAAAGAGCTACAAGATAATGGTTTCGCGTTACCTGAATTTCCAGAAAATCCGCAAACAGACGAAGAAAAAGAAATTAGAAACCAATACGGTAAAGTGCTAGGTAGTTCAGTAAACCCAGTACTTCGTGAAGGGAACTCTGATCGTAGAGCACCTACAGCGGTTAAAAACTATGCGAAAAAACATCCTCATTCAATGGGGTCATGGAGCCAAGCTTCTCGCACCCACGTTGCCCACATGCATGGTGGTGATTTCTACTCAGGTGAGAAGTCAGTCACGGTAGAGAAGGCGGGTCATGTTCGTATCGAATTCACCGACACTGCTGGTAATAAAACGACGCTAAAGCCGCGTGTTGATTTACTTGCTGGTGAAGTGATTGACGGCATGTGCATGAGCAAAAAAGCATTGTGTAAATTCTTTGAAGAACAAATTCAAGATGCCAAAGAAACGGGTATTTTGTTTTCTTTACACGTTAAAGCAACCATGATGAAAGTGTCTCACCCAATTGTATTTGGACACTGTGTTAAGGTTTTCTACAAAGAATTGTTCGATAAGTACCAAGACTTGTTTGATGAGCTAGGTGTTAATCCTAACAATGGTCTGGGCAGTGTTTACGATAAAATCGCAACCTTACCTGCTTCTCAGCGTGCCGAAATTGAAAAAGATATTAACCGTTGTTATCAAGACCGTCCGCCGCTAGCGATGGTTAATTCAGACAAAGGTATTTCTAACTTGCACGTACCAAGCGATGTTATTGTTGATGCGTCTATGCCTGCAATGATTCGTAGCTCTGGTCAAATGTGGGGTCCAGACGGAAAACCTCAGGATACTAAGGCTGTTATCCCAGAAAGTACTTATGCAACGATTTATCAAGAAGTGATTAACTTCTGTAAAACTCATGGTGCATTTGATCCAACTACTATGGGTACAGTTCCAAACGTCGGTTTGATGGCGCAAAAAGCTGAAGAATACGGTTCTCACGATAAAACATTTGAAATGACCGGTGACGGTAAAGTACAAATAATCGATCAAGATGACAATGTACTTATCGAGCACGCGGTTGAAGAGGGTGATATCTGGCGTATGTGTCAGGCCAAAGATGCGCCTATTCGCGATTGGGTGAAACTTGCGGTTACTCGTGCAAGACTTTCAGGTATGCCAGCAATTTTTTGGTTAGATGATGAACGTGCTCATGATGTTCAACTAATCAACAAAGTAACTGAGTACTTAAAAGAGCATGATACTGAAGGTTTACACATTGAAATAATGGCGCCAGTTCGTGCTATTCGTTACACCATGGAGCGCGCTATTCGTGGTTTGGATACGATTTCTGTTACCGGCAACGTATTGCGTGACTACCTAACTGACTTATTCCCAATTTTGGAACTAGGTACCAGTGCAAAAATGTTGTCTATCGTGCCACTAATGGCCGGTGGCGGATTGTTTGAAACGGGTGCCGGCGGTTCTGCGCCAAAACACGTTCAACAATTTGTTGAAGAAGGGCATTTGCGTTGGGACTCGTTAGGTGAGTTTCTTGCTATCGCCGTATCTCTTGAAGATTTAGCGATTAAAAATGACAATGGTAAAGCTAAGGTATTGGCAGCAGAGTTAGATAAAGCTACTGAAACCCTGCTGAATAATGGTAAGTCACCATTACGTAAAGCGGGACAACTTGATAACCGTGGTAGCCATTTCTACTTGGCTATGTATTGGGCACAAGGGCTTGCTAGCCAAACTGAAGATGCTGAATTGGCAGAGTATTTTGCACCAATTGCAAAAGCATTAAGTGACAATGAAGAAAGTATTGTTGCGGAAATTGATGCAACTCAAGCTAAACCAGCAGATATTGGTGGATATTATTATCCAAATGAAAGCTTAATTACTAAAGCAATGTGTCCAAGCTCTACACTAAATTCAATTATTTCTTAATTGTATTTGGACTTTATCGATCGCATCCATTAGGGGCGGTCGATAAACAAGACACACAAAAAAGCAGGCAATGTATGCCTGCTTTTTTATTTGAAAAGTAGTATTAAGTCTAGCTTAACTATCTTTCAGGTTCGTCGCTTATGCCTATGTTCTCTGCATGTAAGCCTTTTGGGCCTTGCTGAACTTCATAGGTCACTTCTTGACCTGCTTTTAAAGAACGATAACCGTCCATCTTAATCGTGGAGTAATGTGCGAAAATATCTTCTCCACCATCATCAGGGACAATAAAACCGAACCCCTTTGCATTGTTAAACCATTTGACTTTTCCGACCGCCATACATCTGCTTCCTTTTAATCCCTTGAACTGACACTGCTTAATCCCCACTATAAGTATAGTAAAGATAGGGCAAATCGACTGCATAACGTTTTACCCTATTTAAAATGTAGATATTTTAACCTACAAATGTCAAGGTCAAATTAATTTAATCGACAAAAATTGTAAAAAACAGCACAATTTAAGTCAAAACGGCACTATTATTTGAATATGAGCAAAGATAATACGATAAGCATAGATCACAACAAGCACTTAGAAGCGGTTAAAAAGAAAGTTGAACCGCCTCCGATGTACAAAGTTTTGATCAATAACGATGATTACACACCGATGGATTTTGTTATCGAAGTGTTGATGCGCTTTTTTAATATGGACGCAGAAAAGGCCAGTCAGCTAATGTTAACTGTCCATTACCGTGGTCGCGCTGTTTGCGGTGTTTATACAGCTCAGATCGCCGAAACCAAGGTGATGCAGGTCAATCAGTATGCCAGAAAGCATCAGCATCCATTGATGTGCAGTATGGAACAAGCATAATCGAACTTAACTACGGTTAAATGTCTTTAACTAAAGTTTTTATGCCGCTGATCGCACAAAACATTTGATTTTAACCTTTGAATCAGAGAGTCTGATTACGAAGAAAGATGTGAAAATGGAGGCTTTAACCACTGAAATGTTAGTTTCTAAACAGCGTTTTTGTGGCTAATAAACTGATCAATAAGGTTTTATCCGTATTCCAGATAAAAATCAGCGTCAGTTTACTTCAGGGTTAACTAACCAACCCGATTTTAGGAGGGTATAAGTATGTTGAATAAAGATTTAGAGCAGACCCTTAACGAAGCGTTTATATTTGCCAGAGAGCATCGTCATGAGTTTATGACGGTGGAACATCTGTTACTAGCGCTTTTAGATAACAAAGCCGCCAGAGAAGCTCTCAAAGCTTGTGGAGCAAATATTGAGTCAATAAAAGCTGAGTTGGTCGATTTTGTCAAAGACACGACTCCGCTAATCTTAGAAGATGACACTAGCGACCGTGAAACGCAGCCCACTTTAGGGTTCCAGCGAGTGCTTCAGCGCGCGGTTTTTCATGTGCAGTCATCTGGCAAAGAAGAAGTGACAGGTGCCAATGTTCTGGTAGCGATTTTCAGTGAACAAGAATCTCAAGCGGTTTATATTTTGAAAAAAACCGATGTCACACGCTTGGATGTGGTTAATTTCATATCCCATGGTGTGAGTAAAAATGATGAAGAATCCAGTATTGAAAACCAAGAAGAGACTGTCGAAGGTGAAGAAAATACCTCGGTGCTTGAAAAATATTCTTCCAATTTAAATGTTCTGGCCAAAGCGGGTAAAATTGATCCTCTTATCGGTCGAGATGCTGAATTAGAAAGAACCATTCAAATTCTATGCAGACGACGCAAGAATAATCCACTACTAGTGGGCGAAGCTGGCGTCGGTAAAACCGCCATTGCAGAAGGTTTAGCGTATCGCATAGTGAATAACGA
Source organism: Aliiglaciecola sp. 2_MG-2023 (assembly GCF_030548145.1). Lineage (NCBI taxonomy): Bacteria > Pseudomonadati > Pseudomonadota > Gammaproteobacteria > Alteromonadales > Alteromonadaceae > Aliiglaciecola > Aliiglaciecola sp. 2_MG-2023. The sequence continues at coordinate 61,508 of NZ_JAUORY010000016.1, read as the reverse complement.
AGTACCTGAAGTAATAGCTTCATCAACAGTCTACTCATTAGATTTAGGTGGATTATTAGCGGGAACTAAATACCGTGGTGACTTCGAAAAACGCTTGAAAGGTATTCTTAAAGAGCTGAGTAAAGATGACGATGCGATATTATTTATCGATGAAATTCATACCATCATAGGTGCAGGTGCCGCATCAGGTGGTGTTATGGATGCATCTAATTTGTTGAAACCTAAGCTTAGCAGTGGCGAGCTGCGCTGCATCGGCTCTACTACTTATCAGGAATACCAGGGTATTTTTGAAAAGGACAGGGCGCTTGCACGACGTTTCCAAAAAATTGATGTGGCAGAACCCAGTGTGGCTGATACCACGAAAATTCTTATGGGGTTAAAAAGTCGCTATGAGAAACACCATAGTGTGCGCTTTACTAATCAAGCGATTAAAGCGGCCTCAGAGCTCTCTGCTAAGTATATAAACGAGCGTCACTTGCCTGATAAGGCTATTGACGTGATCGATGAAGCAGGGGCTTCACAGCGCTTATTACCCGTTTCTAAGCGACGTAAAACTATTGGTGTAGGTGAAATAGAGCACATTATTGCCAAAATGGCCCGTATTCCTGAAAAGTCAGTATCAGCTTCTGACAAAGAAACACTGAAAAATCTGACACGGGATTTGAAATTAGTCGTGTTTGGACAAGACCAAGCCATTGAAACCTTATCTGATGCGATTCGTTTGTCTCGTTCAGGTTTGGGAATTGAAACTAAACCTATTGGTAATTTCATGTTCGCTGGTCCTACAGGTGTCGGTAAAACAGAAGTTACTCAACAATTAGCCAAAATTATGGGTGTAGAGTTGGTCCGCTTTGACATGTCTGAATATATGGAACGCCATGCGGTCAGTCGATTGATTGGTGCTCCCCCAGGCTATGTAGGCTTCGATCAGGGGGGCTTGTTAACGGATGCCGTGATTAAAAATCCTTACTGTGTTGTGTTACTTGATGAAATTGAAAAAGCCCACAGTGATATTTACAACATTTTGCTACAAGTGATGGATCACGGAACCTTGACCGATAACAACGGACGCAAAGTTGATTTCCGTAACGTGGTTTTAGTTATGACCACGAATGCCGGTGTGCAAGAAACCATTAGAACGTCGATTGGTTTCAAACAGCAAGATCACAGCTTTGATGCAATCAGTGAAATTAATAAAATATTTACGCCGGAATTTAGAAACCGTTTAGATGGGATCATTTGGTTTAATCACCTTGAGTCAGATGTCATTCTTCAAGTGGTGGATAAATTTATTATTGAGCTGCAAGTACAGCTGGATAACAAAGGTGTGTCTATGGAGATTGACGATGCAGCTCGTAATTGGATTGCAGAAAAAGGTTACGACAGAGCAATGGGCGCGCGTCCAATGGCCAGAACTATGCAAGAGTATGTGAAGAAAAATCTAGCTAACGAATTGCTATTTGGTGAGTTGGTGAATGGTGGTAGTGTTAAAATCACCATGAAAGACGATAAGCTTAAGTTTGATTATTCTAATCAAAGCTCTAAACAAGCCAGTAAAGTGTAATCGTTTAAGTTACTAGTTGTTGTTAGTCCAGATAAACAAAAACCCAGCTAGGCTGGGTTTTTTTATGCTCAATTAGCAAAAGGAACGTCTCTTATCTGGCGCGATAAATGATACGGCCTTTTGTTAGGTCGTAAGGAGTCATCTCAACTGTTACTTTGTCGCCAGTTAATATACGTATATAGTTTTTGCGCATCTTTCCTGAGATGTGCGCAGTGACGACGTGTCCGTTTTCTAATTCAACCCGGAACATAGTATTAGGAAGTGTGTCCAATACGGTACCTTCCATTTCAATACAGTCTTCTTTCGCCATGTAAGTTGTTTACCTCAATTAATAAGTGTCAAAAATGCCGCGCAGATTTTGCCCAATATAAGAGCAAGAGTAAAGGACCTAAGTGCTTTTTTTTGTGATTAATTGCCATTTATTGTCAATAAAGCGCTGGTGAGGGTAAAAATTAGCCTTGTAGCTCATTTTTTGACAGGCATCTATCTGATATCCCAAATACAAAAATGTTTTATTATTGAGCTTGGCTTGTTCAATTTGTTTGATAATTGCGTAAGTTCCAATGGACCGATTGGTGAATTCAGGTTTGAAAAATGTATAAAGAGCGGAAAAACCGTCACTCAAAACATCGGTAACAGCAACACCTATTAAAGTGTCATCTAAGTGGAATTCAATAAAAAGAGTGTCTAACCAATCACAGTCGATGAATCCATCATATTGATTTTTGCTTGCAGGAAACATGCTACCGTCGTTATGGCGTTGATTAATATATTGGGCGTAAATTGGATAATACTCAGGTTTATTTTTCGAGCTGGTAAACACTTGAATATCGGAATTCTTATTTATAATTCGCCGTTGGCTTTTCGACGGTAAAAAGTTATTAGCTGGAATTCTAATTGATTGGCATGCGTTACATTGGCGACAATGAGGGCGGTAAATTTGATCACCGCTACGGCGAAAACCCTGCCCAAGTAAATAATTGTATTGGTTATCCAGTTCATCATCAGTGTCTGTCACTAGCACTAGCAACTGTTCTTTCTGCTCGGCTAAATAACTGCATGGAAATTGTTGAGTTAGTCCAAATTTCATGTTCATACCGACAACATCCGAGGAGTCCACGAGTTAGATGTTTGTTTTTCTGCCGCAGAGGATAATAATCTTAAAAAAGTCGCTCTGGGTATCTCTTCACAACCTAAAGTGGCTAAGTGGGGGTTTTGCATTTGGCAATCTATAAGTTCTACACTATTCGTTCTCATCAGATTAACTAAATAGTGAAATGCGACTTTAGAAGCGTTGGTTTGTAGGCTAAACATGGATTCCCCGCAAAAAACATTATTGACGAAAACACCATATAAACCACCAATGAGTTGTTTATCATTCCACACCTCAATAGAGTGGGCGTAACCGGCCTTATGCAGCGCTTTGTATGCGTTTATCATATGCGCTGTTATCCACGTACCACTGTCTTTACGAGGCGCATTGGAGCAAGCATCGATAACATCATTGAAGCGTTCATTAACTGTTACCTTTGGATTGGTCTTGCGGATATGTTTGAGTAAGCTTTTGCTGCTTTTGTATTTTTCAGTGAAAACAACCCCTCTAGGATCTGGGCTCCACCAAAGAATAGGTTCTCCTTCAGAGAACCACGGGAAAATTCCGTGCTGATATGCGCTGACTAAACGTGCAACACTCAGATCCCCTCCAAATGCCAGTAATCCATTAGGATCAGCTAGTGCCTCGTGAGGGGAAGGAAAGGTGACGGAAGCGTCAAGCTTATGCAGCGAAATCATTTACTATATATTCTCATACACAAGCTTGACGTGTTTTCCTTAATTTTCTAATGCATCCAAGAATTTTTCTGCATCTAACGCGGCCATACATCCTGTACCGGCAGATGTAATTGCTTGACGGTAAACATGGTCGCATACGTCTCCAGCGGCAAATACACCTTCAACGCTAGTCTGCGTTGCATTACCATCAAGACCGCTCTTAATCTTAATGTAGCCATCTTTCATATCCAATTCACCTTCGAATATGTCGGTGTTAGGTTTGTGTCCAATGGCAACGAACAAGCCCATAATATCAATTTCTTCAGTCGCACCAGAATTGACATCTTTGATACGCACGCCGGTTACGCCCATTTCATCACCTAGCACTTCATCAAGGGTTTTGTCGAGATGCATTACTACGTTGCCGTTTTTTGCTTTTTCAAACAAACGATCAGACAATATTTTTTCACTTCTAAATGAATCACGTCTGTGAATAACATGAACTTCTGACGCAATATTAGATAAATATAAAGCTTCTTCAACGGCAGTATTACCACCGCCGATAACCGCTACTTTCTGGTTACGATAAAAGAAACCATCACAAGTAGCACAGGCTGAAACCCCTTTACCCATAAATGCCGTCTCAGATTCCATACCCAAATATTTGGCTGATGCGCCAGTTGCAATAATCAGAGCGTCACAAGTATAAGTGCCGTTATCACCTTGAAGTGTGTAAGGGCGTTTAGACAGGTCAGTTTTATTAATGTGATCGAAAATGATTTCAGTATCAAATTTTTCAGCATGTTTTTGCATTCTAACCATAAGGTCAGGACCGGTTAATCCCTCAGGATCGCCGGGCCAGTTTTCAACTTCTGTTGTAGTGGTAAGTTGTCCGCCTTGCTGAATCCCTGTAAGTAGTACCGGATTTAAGTTTGCTCGTGCAGCATAAACCGCAGCAGAATAACCTGCTGGTCCAGATCCCAAAATCAAAAGACGTACGTGTCTAACATCAGACATATTTAGTTCTCCAAAAGTAGTCAGGATTGAACCAATCCATCTGACCAAAAAATTAAATAAAAAGTGTTTCTAAACATATGGATTTTTTAACTAGATTCAACGGTCAAAAAATTATTTAGATCAAATATTTTAAGTTTTAAGCAAACCTTAATAAAAAGTTCTGATTAATATTCACTTAATGGGCAAATAAATAATCATCGTTTTTATATTATTTATCTATTTTACGTGGTTTTGCCCGTTGTTTTATCCTGAATTCTACTATTTCGTTAATTTATTTTGGTAAAATTAGCGATTAAAGATTATTCTTATAGTTACCAGTAGTTAATCAATCTGCAAGGATTCAAATGTCCCAGAGCATGACCGGAATTTTCAAAGATGGTCAAGAGTATATGAAAACTTGGCCGATGGAAAAGCAGCTGAATGCACTTTTTCCAGAGTATCGTGTGATTAGCGCTACTAAATTGTCGATTACAATTATGCCCCCCATCGCTGTATTGAGTGCGTTTTCTATTATTAATTTTTATGGTGATATTTTCATACCTCAGGGAATCGCCATTGGTGCATTTTTTCTTAGTCTTCCTCTGCAAGGATTAATGTGGCTTGGTCATCGTTCTAACCAAACTCTTCCTCCTGCCTTACGGGCGTGGTATCAAGAAATTCATCATAAGATGCAATTACAAGGGGTGACCGTTAGCCAACAACGGGCTAAACCTCGTTATAAAGAACTGGCGAAATTATTAAAAACTGCCTTTAAAGAACTTGATAAAGTGTTTACAAAGCAGTGGTTTTAGTAGCTTTTGGATTATTAATTTAATTGAAAATCAGGTTATTTCTAGCAACTCTTGTTGGCACTTCCGGCAACAATAAATCTGTTGTTTGTTAACCACCTTGTTATGCCTTCTCAACGTCAGCTTAACTGTCCCGCACTGACACTTATAGTCAAACATTTTACCTTGGGTCTTGGTTGTGTCCATTTTATGTCTTACCGTTGCGGGTAAGTTGAACACATTATTCATAATTGATTGCCATTCAATACCATGGGGTTTCACACGTTTGAATAACTGGAATGTAATGATGTGAGCAACTTCGTGAGGAATCACAGTAACAAGAAACTCGTCAAAATTATCCATCAATAAAGTGCTATTGAGCTTTATCAGGTTTTTTTGTAAGTGAGCCGTTCCTGCTATATTTCCCCGTTGATTAAACATCAGAGTAGGGGCTACAAACTTTCGATGAAAATAAACTTCAGCCATTTGAATACAGTCTAATACTCGCTGCTGAATTATTTTTTGTTGTGCAAAACTGATCATTTAATTGAAATTGTTTTTAGGTGCTTATTTGAGTGTAGAGGTGATGATTAATGGCCTAACTAGACCATTAATCATCGAGAGGATAATAGAGGTTAGTTTATTTCACAAGCTAAACAATGAGCATAAACACCATTAGGATCATTCAATTTTGTGACGGCATCTACCTCTTCAACTAGTTGTTTAACAAAGCCAGCTAGCGCAGAATCTTTTTTGGCGAAGCTGCCATGTCCAATTGTTTGAGAAGCTTGCCCTAAGAATTCTTTCCAGAATTTTTCACTAGGGCTTAAATCTCGTTCGACATATTTGGTTTCGTAGTTTTCCAGTTTCGCTAAATCTGCCGCAGCGGAAACGGCATCATCTAAAAACCCTAGGTTATCGACTAAACCCAATTCTTTCGCCGTTTCCCCAATCCAAACTCTACCTTGGGCAATTTTGTCGACAGCTTCCACCGTCATGTTTCTTTCCTTGGCAACTAAGTTAAGAAAATCTTGATAACCATGATTTATGCTCATTTGAATAACTCGGCCAACTCTTGGGTCAAGCGCTCTTGTCACGTTCAATCCAGAGAAGTCCGTGGTACCCACACCATCAGAGTGAATGCCTAAATAATCAAGGGTATTTTCAAAGGTCATAAACATGCCAAAGATACCAATAGAGCCAGTAACAGTGCTAGGCGCTGCCCAAATCTCATCCGCAGCAGCTGAAATCCAATAGCCACCTGAGGCACCATAAGTACTCATCAAAGCAACGACAGGTTTATTTGCAGTTTTTAGGTTTTCAACTTCTTGGCGGATAATTTCAGAGGCAAATGCGCTGCCCCCAGGGGAGTCTACATACAATACTACTGCTTTGACCGAGTCATCTAATCGGGCTTTACGAAGCAACTCAGCAGTACTGTCACCGCCGATGTCTCCGGCTTTTTGAGTGCCGTTTAAAATCGTACCTTTGGCGACCACGATTGCAACATGATCAACATCAACTTGTGGAAGATGATAAATGGGTTTAATTACTTTTAAGTAATTATTTAGGCTTATTTGACTAAAACTCTTATGGTTTTTGTCTTCGCCGACAATATCAATTATTTCTTGTCTTATAGCTTCACGAGTAGGCAATCCATCTACCCAACCGTTTTCCATTGCGTAGGCTGCAAAATCACCATCAACTTGTTCAAATTTGAGTAAAAATTGATCTAGATCTTCATCAAAAGCGCTAGTTGATAGATTACGTGCTGCAGCAACATCTGCTTTGTATTGATTCCAAAGTACTGTCAACCAAGCTTTATTTGCCTCTTTTGCAGGCTCAGACATGTCATCGCGAATGTAAGGCTCCACAGCCGATTTATATGTGCCTACTTTAAACACATGAGTTGTCACTTTTAACTTTTCTAAGGCTGCTTTGTAATAGGTTGGGTAACGTCCATAACCTTCAAACATCATCGCGCCCATAGGGTTCATGTAAACTTTGTCGGCTTTACTGGCCAGGTAGTACTGACTTTGAGTATAGTAGTCTGCTATGGCATAAACAGGCTTTCCACTTTCTTTAAAGTCGTCAATGGCCATTGCCACTTGCTTCATTTTATCCATGCCTACATTGCCCATACCTTGAAGTTGCAGAATCAAGGTTTTAACGCGATTATCATGTTTGGCATTTTCTAACGCGAACAGCACATCCTTTAATAACACTTCTGGATTTTCTGGCTCTTGACCAAAAGCTTCTTCCAAAAATTTGTTCATTGGATCAACATAGCGTTTCTCAATCACAATATCGCCTTCAATATTGAGAACTAATGCTGTACTTTTAGGAACCAACACTTTGCCATCATCTTTCATTAGCATCGCAATGAAACCGATAGCCAAAATAATAAAGATAATATTAAAAAATGCTTTTCGACAGAAATTTAAAACTGTCCAGATTCCAACAAAAAAAGATTTAGTCCAACTACTACCATTTGCCATATAGAAATTCACCTGAAATTGTACAATTTGCTTATCCTAACGAATTTTAATAATTAAGCGACAATACAAATGTAATTTTTTATGAATGAAATGACTTTTGTGGTAATTGTGCTCAATTAAACGGCAAAAGATTCGAAACCTCGGGCGCTAAAGCTTTAACGACAATTAAATTCACAAGGAAATTCAGATTGCAGTTGCAGTAAAACAGTGAAGTTTGCATACTAATATATCAATTCTGATTTAGTCACTGGGTTAATATGCAAGCTATTGAATTATTGTTAAACAGACGCTCTCAACCAAGATTGAAAGGGCCAGCCCCTCAAGGTCAGCAGCTTGAAATAATTATGCAGGCAGCATTGCGCGCGCCTGATCATGCCGGTTTAACACCGTGGAAGTTTGTTGTTTGTCAGGGAAGGGGACTAATTAAGTTAGGTGAGATTTTCGAAGAAGCGGCAATTAATGAAGATCTAGATGAAAACCAGATTAAACGGGCACCACAAATGCCGCTTCGAGCTCCTATGGTTATTGTCGCTATCGCCAAATACTCAGAGCATGAGAAGGTGCCATGGATTGAACAAGTTGCTTCCGCTTCGTGTGCCGTCCATGCAATGCAAATGGCTGCGGTAGCACAAGGTTTTGGCGGTGTATGGAGAACAGGAACATTCGCTCAAAATGAAGATGTTAAATGTGCATTTTTCTTAGAAGAAAAAGATGAAATTGTCGGTTTTCTCTATTTAGGTACGCCTACAACAGAAGCGATGCCAGCCCCGCAGCGCAGCAGCAATGATTATTTTGAGTTTTGGAATTAGTTACTCAGACCATAATTTTGCCTAAGCGCTAAACGACTGAAAGAAAAAACGCCCCATTTTGAGGTGGCCCTCAGTAATTGGATTGTCCAACTATTGAGGCCTCGTTAGATTTGGGGCGTTTTAGATGGCTAGATAAAAAGCTATTTATTCGACATTAAATGTCATGCCTGCTTTGTCAATTAATCGGCTGATCAATTTATCTCCCATTGCTGGCGCCGTAGTCCAAATACCACCTTTCACCGTTAGCTCATCCTTAGCAAGGCAAACGGCAGACTCCGAAATCATTTTAGAGGTTGTGCCATAGCCCGGGTCCATGTTGCCTTTTACTGAAACAGTTAACTGATTTTGGTTTTCTTGAGCTGAGAAAATAACATCAAAAAAGCCTGCTTCACGTTCCTCTTTACTTGGCCCTTCACCAGGTTTTGGTCCCTCGTCACTGGCCATGCTTTTGTCTGCAGCAACGTGGTCTGCAATTGCTTTGCCTTTTTCACCAGGGCCGGTAAACATCATTTCGTCGTATACAAAATCCTCGCCATACTGATGGGATAATAAATAATTTGAACGATGTATATTCCGAGTATTGATTGCCGCCATAATAAAAGGAGCAGACCAACTATTAAACTCTTCTTCATATATAGGTTTATTACCCAAAGGCTGTTCAGGGCCGTTAAACGTCGGCGTTAGTGCAAATGGATTTAATAATACCTGCATTACCGATTTATCTTTTCTCGCGGCCGCCATGGTAGCTTGTAGACTGGCTTTAGTGCCACCAGAAAACGTACCTTTCATACCTCTTACGCGACCTTTAACTCGGCTAAAGGTATGTGAGAATTTTTCTTTTGCTTTTTGCTGAAGAAAATTCACACCCAAGTCAAAGGGGATTGAATCGAAACCGCATGAAAATACGATTCTAGCGCCACTTTTTTCCGCGCTATCTTGGTGTGCGGCTATCATGTCATGCATCCATGTAGGCTCACCACATAGATCCACATAGTCGGTACCAGTTTGTGCACACAATGCGACTAAATCATTGCCATATAACTGATATGGGCCGACAGTCGTCAACACTACTTTGGTGCTTTGTACAAGAGATTTCAGGCTGTCTACGTCGTTTGAATCAGCGATTATGCAATCTACATCGGAACTTAGGTTTAAGTTCGATTTTATTTCGTTTAGTTTGTTGAGGTTTCTGCCCGCGATAGCCCAGTTTAGATCTTGTTTGCTTGGGTAAGTTTTTGCTAAATATTCTGCAACGAGTTGACCGGTAAAACCTGTTGCGCCATATACAATCACATCATAAGTTGGTTTCGACATCATAATAGCTACTAATCATTTTCTAATTATAGGAAGCATGATAGTAAACAAAATAGATACAAATTAAGAGTTGATAAGATTTATTAGCGACTATTGATATGGAGAATAGTTGATTTAAATAAGGGCTGATTGAAAAAGCCTTGCGGCTAGAAAAAGCAGAAACAAAAGATTGGGGAAGGGCAGATTTAGGAATTAAAAAAGCACCATTGCTAAGGCTAGCAATGGTGCTCATTAAATTAAAACTGAAATTGAAACTTTATTTAAGGAACAGTAACAATCTTAAATGCGTTAGTAGAGCCTATGGTTTCCATTTCATCACCATAAGTCATAACAAAACAATCACCACTTTCAACGATACCTTTGCTTTTTAAAACATCAATAACGTCTTGTTTCAATTTACCCGGCTCACTGCCTCGAGAATCGAAATAAACCTGTTTGACGCCTCTGAACAGGGCCATAGTATTTAACGTTGATTCGTGTCTTGATAAGGCATAGATAGGCAACGAAGTAGTAATGCGAGACATGATTTTAGATGTGTTACCACTTTCGGTTAACGCTATCAAAGCTTTGATGCTCGCCAAGTGGTTGGCTGCGTACACTGCTGAAAGCGCAACAGTCTCACTCACTGATGTGAATTTTTCATCGACGCGGTGTTTAGATATTTTAACGCTTGGGTGAGTTTCTGCACCTTCACATACTCGCGCCATAGCTGCAACGGTTTCAATGGGGAATTCACCGGCTGCGGTTTCGGCAGAAAGCATCACTGCATCTGTGCCATCTAATACCGCATTTGCCACGTCCATTACTTCGGCTCGAGTTGGCATAGGGCTGCTGATCATCGACTCCATCATTTGCGTAGCAGTGATTACTACCTTGTTCATTTGTCTGGAGCGGGAAATCAATTTTTTCTGTACACCAACTAACTCTGCATCACCAATTTCAACACCTAAATCACCACGGGCAACCATTACCGCATCTGATGCTTGGATAATGTCATCTATTGCTTCATCACTGGCGACTGTCTCAGCTCTTTCGACTTTGGCGCAAATAAGCGCTCTACAACCTGCTTCTACCGCAAGTTTACGAGCATAATCTAAATCAGCTCCACATCTAGGAAACGACACGGCAAGATAATCAACGTCCATTTGTGCGGCCGTTTTAATGTCTTGTTTGTCTTTCTCTGTTAACGCTTCTGCAGATAACCCGCCGCCGAGACGGTTGATGCCTTTATTGTTAGACAGCTTTCCACCTACAGTTACTTTGGTGAATACTTTTCTACCTACTACTTTTTCAACTAGCAGTTGAATTCTGCCATCGTCTAATAACAACAAATCATCAGGGTGCACATCATCTGGTAGGGCTTTGTAGTCAATTCCTACAGATTTTTGGTCGCCATCTTCTTTGCCCATTTCAGCGTCAAGAATGAATTCATCACCGATGTTTAATTTAATTGGACCATCTTTGAACCGAGACACTCGAATTTTTGGACCTTGAAGATCACCAAGGATAGCAATGTATTTCCCCAATTTTTTGGCCACATCTCTTACAATTTTGGCTCTATTAATATGGTCTTCTGCAGTTCCGTGAGAGAAATTCATACGCACGACATTTGCGCCTGCCTTGATAATACCTTCTATCATTTCAGGGGTGTCTGTTGCGGGTCCAAGAGTAGCGAGAATTTTAGTACGTCTTAACATAGAGTTTAGTGTCCGACTTGGTTTGTTAAAAAATAACCTGAATTGGCGAATAAAAAGCCGATTTGTGCTTTTTCGGCAAATAATCTGACAGCAAACTCAGGTTTTTGTAATTTTATTACAAAATAGTAGTGCAAAGTTGCGTAAATGTGAATTAATTTAAGTAAATACTTTGATGAATATTAAATGACAGTCACTGTAAGCTACTCGTCTCGCTTTTCAAATCTAGACCCTCTGAGTGTATCTTTTACACGTTTTAGGTTTTCTCTAAACTTACCACCGCGTCTTAAAGTAAAGCCGGTAGCGAGAATATCAATTAGAATTAATTGCGCGATTCTGGATGCCATTGGCATGTACATGTCAGTATCTTCAGGCACCTCGAGTGATAAAACTAAATTACATTCTTTGGCTAACGGGCTATTTTTAGATGTTATCCCAACTACAGTTGCATCGTTTGCTCTGGCAATATGTGCGATCTCCACTAGGCTTTTTGTTCTGCCAGTGTGTGAGATCAATACGACGACGTCATCTTCAGTGCTGTTCATGCAACTCATACGTTGCATCAAAATATCTTCAAAATAGACAACGGGAACGTTGAATCTAAAAAATTTATTAAGGGCATCGTGGGCAACAGAAGCACTTGCCCCTAAACCAAAAAACGATATTTTTTGAGCTTGAGTAAGCAAATCAACGGCACGATTGATTGTATTGATATCGACTGATTGCCTTGCAACTTCTAATGACGCCATGGTTGATTCGAATATTTTTTTAGTATATTCCTCAGGCCCGTCATTTTCCTCGACATGTCGATTGACATAGGGCGTTCCGTTGGCAAGACTTTGGGCAAGATGCAGTTTGAAATCTGGAAATCCCTTAGTGTCTAGGCGACGACAAAACCGATTAACGGTTGGTTCGCTGACATCTGACATTTTAGCAAGTGTAGCTATACTTGAATGTATTGCTGTTTGAGGATTATCTAAAATTATATCCGCTACTTTTCTTTCAGATTTACTAAAAACGGATTTATTTTGTGTTATTTTTTCAAGAATATTCATCGGTGCATAAATCTTATTGTTTTGTTGCGACTTAGTTTAAACGACATTTAACACTACTTTTGTCGGTTTGTTACAGTAATTGTTGTAAGTTTTTACCAAATTAGCCAGCATTTTTTATAAGTTTTGTTAAAATAACCATATTATTTGTAATTAAACAAGAGACGTAATATGTTGTAATATTACAACATATAATGTTAAATTTTAGCTCAATTGTCATAATAAAACGTAATTCATTTGTTGTAATTACATTTTATTAGTGTTCATTCTTCTATATATAGGTCATTAAAATGGTGTTGGAAAATTCTATTGAACCGTGCGACTTTGTCCTTTTTGGTACTAAAGGGGATCTGGCCCGCCGTAAATTATTGCCGGCTTTATATCAGTTAGAAAAAGCAAATTTAGTCCACGCCGATTCACGTATCATCGGTGCGGCTCGTCAAGATATCAGCAACGAAGAATATGTTGAGGATGTTAAAGATAGTATCGTTGAATTTAGTGGCGAAGCCCTATGTGAAGATACTTGGAATCGTTTTTCAGAAAAATTAGATTATGTTTGTGTCGACATGAAAGACATAAATAGTTACCCATCGTTTAAACAGCATGTAGATAGATCGCGGACTATGGTTTGCTACTTAGCAACGCCACCTTCTATCTTTGGTGACATTTGTAAAGGCTTGCACAATGCAGGTGTTATCGATTCGAGTGTACGTGTTGTACTTGAAAAACCACTTGGTCATGATTTGAAGTCGTCAAAAGTCATCAACGATCAAGTTGCTGAGTTCTTCGACGAAAAACAAATTTATCGAATTGATCACTATTTAGGTAAAGAAACTGTTTTAAACCTTGTTTCATTACGCTTTGCCAATTCAATTTTTGCAACCAATTGGGATCATAACTGTATCGACCATGTGCAAATTTCTGTGGCTGAATCAGTTGGGATTGAAGGCCGTTGGGGATATTTTGATGAAGCTGGTCAAATGCGCGATATGGTGCAAAACCACTTGTTGCAAATCCTAACGTTGATTGCCATGGAACCGCCCGCAGTTTTAGATGCAGACAGTATTCGTGACGAAAAGTTAAAAGTGTTGAAAGCGCTTAGACCTATTACCGCTGCCAATGTACAAACAGATACTGTACGTGGTCAGTATGTAGGTGGTTTTGTAAAAGGCAAAGAAGTACCTGGCTATTTGGATGAAGAAGGCGCTAATACCAAGTCTGAGACAGAAACCTTTGTATCACTCAAAGTTCATCTAGATAACTGGCGTTGGGCAGGGGTTCCATTTTACCTGCGTACTGGTAAACGTTTGCCAAGCAAAACCAGTGAAGTCGTTATTTACTTTAAACGCCAACCTCACAATTTATTTGGGGAAAGTTTTGCGCAATTACCACCTAATAAATTAACCATTCGTCTGCAACCTGATGAAGGTGTTGAAATTACCGTAATGAACAAAGTACCTGGGCTAACTAGTAGTGGTTCCATGGACTTGCAAAAATCGCGCTTGAACCTAAGTTTTTCTGAAGAGTTCAAAGATGACCGTATTGCCGATGCTTACGAAAAATTACTGTTAGAAGTGATGATCGGTAATCAGGCATTGTTCGTGCGTCGTGATGAAGTTGAACAAGCTTGGACTTGGGTTGACGGAATATTCCGCGCTTGGGGAGCCAACAATGATTTACCAGAACCTTATCAGGCTGGTACTTGGGGTCCAGTAGCATCAATAGCGCTGCTAGCTCGAGATAATCGTGCATGGTATGAATCGCGAATTGGGAAGAAAAAGTAATATGGCGCTAATTGAAACTAAATATTCTTCAGTTGAGCTTTTGAATCAAGATTTTTCAAGTCAAATCGCAGATATCTTGAAACAAGGAATAGCAAAAAACGGTCGAGCTAGTTTAGCCGTTTCAGGTGGACGTACTCCGGCTGCGATGTTTAATCAGCTTTCTAAGCAAGACTTAGAATGGGAAAAGGTAGACGTAACCTTAGTTGATGAACGCTGGGTGGACGAAAGCGATCCGGCGAGCAATGCTGCAATGGTGAAGCGTGAACTATTGATCAATAAAGCCGCAGTGGCGAATTTTTTTGGATTAAAAACATCAGAGGCCGATGCTTGTGATGCCGTGTCTTCTTTGAATACGAATTTAAGCAAGATAAAAACGCCTTTTGATGCGTTAATTCTTGGCATGGGTGAAGATGGTCACACCGCTTCACTGTTTCCCTGTTCTGAACAATTGGAACAAGGCTTAAATACCAATTTAGATAGCGATTATATTGCGGTTACTCCTACCACTGCGCCAAATCAAAGAATGTCACTAACATTAAAAAGTATACTCAACAGTGAAAATATCTTTTTACATTTAGTGGGTGAATCTAAAAAACGTATTATCGACATTGCTCAGCAAAGTGATGACGCCTTGGAAATGCCTATTCGAGCCGTCTTTAATAATACCGATGTAAAACTTATTTGGGCTGCTTAGGAGAACATATGAATTCTGTGATTCAAGAAGTAACCGAGCGGATTATCGAACGAAGTCGACAATCCAGACAAAATTATCTAGACAAAATTGAAAGCGCACGCTTGCAAGGGCCACATCGTGGTGTTTTATCTTGTGGCAACTTAGCCCATGGTTTTGCTGCCTGTAATACAGAAGATAAAGCTGATTTAACTAGCTTAACTAAATCAAATATTGCCATTGTATCGTCATACAATGACATGCTTTCTGCACACCAACCTTATGAAGCTTATCCGCAAATACTAAAAGATGCTATTCGTGATATCGGTAGTGTTGCCCAGTTTGCCGGTGGCGTTCCGGCTATGTGTGATGGGGTTACTCAAGGTAATCCTGGCATGGATCTGAGCTTGATGAGTCGTGATGTCATTGCTCTTTCTACCGCAGTAGGGCTGTCGCATAATATGTTCGATGGCGCATTGATGCTGGGCATTTGTGACAAAATCGTCCCAGGATTATTAATGGGCGCTTTGAGTTTTGGACATTTACCAACAGTTTTTGTACCTGCGGGTCCAATGCCTTCTGGTTTACCTAATAAAGAAAAAGCGCGCGTACGCCAAATGTTCGCTCAAGGTAAAGTAGGCCGCAAAGAGTTACTTGAATCAGAATCGAAAAGTTATCACTCAGCGGGTACGTGTACCTTTTATGGTACCGCTAACAGTAACCAATTAGTGGTTGAGGTGATGGGACTGCATTTGCCAGGCTCTTCTTTTGTTAATCCAGGTACGGATTTACGGGATGAATTAACTAAAGCCGCTGCCCGTCAAGTGACTCGATTAACCGATTTAGGTGATAATTATACGCCTATTGGTCATATTGTGGATGCCAAAGCATTAGTCAATGGCTTAGTCGCATTACTTGCAACAGGTGGCTCAACTAACCACACCATGCATTTAGTTGCAGTCGCACGCTCTGCGGGTTATGAGATAAATTGGGATGACTTTTCTGACATTTCCAATGCAGTACCTTTGTTAACACGGATTTATCCGAACGGTTCTGCTGATATTAACCACTTTACTGCCGCTGGCGGTATGGCAGTTTTGTTTAAAGAATTGCTAAGCGCCGGTTTATTGCATAACGATGTGAAAACCATTTGTGGCGAAGGGTTAGAACAATATACCAAAGAACCTACATTGAAAGATGGCGAGTTGACTTGGCAAGATGGTCCGGCTGAGTCATTTGATCCTGAAGTGATCTCATCTGTTGCTAAACCATTTAAACCCGATGGCGGTTTATCTGTTTTGCATGGCAATTTGGGCCGTGCGGTGATGAAAACTTCGGCATTACGTGAACCTCATTGCAAAATTAAAGCTCCGGCAGTGGTATTTGAAGATCAGTTCGAATTGGCCGATGCCTTCAAGGCCGGTGATTTAGATAAAGATTGTATTGTTGTCGTTCGTTTCCAAGGTCCGGCAGCGATTGGTATGCCTGAACTGCATAGTTTAACGCCGCCTCTTGGTGTGTTGCAGGACAAAGGCTTTAAAGTTGCTTTAATCACCGATGGTCGTATGTCTGGTGCATCTGGAAAAGTACCAGCTGCTATCCATGTGACCCCTGAAGCCTATCACGGTGGTTTGTTAGCCAAAGTCGAAAGTGGCGATTTAATCGAGCTCAACACTGAAACCGGTGAGATGTGTTTATTGGTTAGCACTGAAGAATTGGCGAAACGAAAAACTAAAGTGGCACAAACTGACAAACACCAAATTGGTATGGGCCGTGAAATGTTTGCTTCTATGCGCAACTCTCTAACGGGTGCAGAGCAGGGCGCATGTTCTCTATTTGCTGGATCAGGTAATCAACATGACCTCTAAATTCGTAGCCGATGTCGGTGGGACAAATATTCGTATTTGCCAAGTTGAAGGACATAACTTAATCAATATCAAAAAATATTTATGTGTTGATTTTCCTACGATTGAAGATGCGATTAAACATTACTTTAGCGAATTTCCAGAGGTTAAGTTTAGTTTTGGGTGTATCGCAATAGCGTGCCCGGTAATCGGTGATTGGGTAAAAATGACCAATCACACATGGGAGTTTTCCATTGACCAGCTAACCAAAGGTTTATCTTTGGATTGGCTGGGGGTTATTAATGACTTCACTTCTGTGGCGCATTCATTGCCAGTGTTAAAGGATAATCAAAAAGTTCAAATTGGCGCTGGTGCGCCAAAATTGAATGCCAATATTGCTGTTTTTGGACCAGGTACGGGTTTAGGTGTAGAACACCTCACTTTTACGGATAAAGGTTGGAAAGCTCTAGATGGCGAAGGCGGACATGTTGATTTTGCCGCAAATGACGAGAATGAATTCGCTATTTGGCGCTACCTTAAAAAGAAATTAGGGCATGTGTCTGCTGAAGAGGTTTTATCAGGCCGTGGCATCGTACATATCTATGAAGGGTTGGCAGAGAAACATCAGCAAGCAGCTATTTTTGCTGATCCAGCCCAAATTACTGAAAAAGCGCTATCTGAAGAATGTGAAATCTGCGTAGAAACATTGCAGCAGTTTTGCAAAATTATGGGTAGTTTTGCAGGTAACTTAGCGCTTAATTTAGCAACCTATGGCGGCGTATATATCGGTGGTGGTATTGCTTCACGTTTTGTTGACTTTATTAAAAGTAGTAAGTTTCGTGCTCGTTTTGAAGACAAGGGACGATTTAGACATTATGTCTCTAACATCCCAACCTACATCATTACAGAACCTGATCATGGTTTACTGGGCGCAGCTGCCTATTTACAACAGAATCATAAGGAGTAAGCAATATGTCATTTAATTGGAAAATGAGTTCGCAAGAAATTTTTAGTCAGGGGCCAGTCGTACCTGTATTAGTTATCAAAAATATTGAACATGCAGTACCTGTTGCAAAAGCTTTAATAAAAGGCGGCATTAAAGTACTTGAAGTGACATTACGCACTGAAATCGCTCTTGATGTGATCAAAAAAATCGCCACTGAAGTTCCTGAAGCCATTATTGGTGCTGGTACAGTGACTAACGAAGCGCAGTTAAAGCAAGTTGAAGAAGCAGGCGCTATTTTTGCAATTAGCCCAGGGATGACTACCAGCTTATTGGAAGCAGGCAAACGTTGTTCAATATCTCTAATCCCAGGTATAGCTTCAATATCTGAGCTGATGACTGGATTGGATATCGGTTACACACACTTTAAGTTTTTCCCTGCAGAAGCTTCAGGTGGTATAAAAGCGCTGAAATCTATTGGCGGTCCTTTCCCTGATATCACGTTTTGTCCAACAGGTGGAATCGGTCCGAATAATTATTTAGATTACTTGGCTTTGCCAAACGTTCAGTGTGCTGGCGGTTCTTGGTTGGTGCCAGACGATGCGGTTGAAGCGGGTGATTGGGATCGTATCACTGAGCTTGCTAAAGCGGCGGTTGAAGGTGCTAAAACACTTTCTAAGTAGTGTTTTTTAGCCACTGAAATGAAAAAAGCTTGTATTTATTACAAGCTTTTTTTGTTGGTGAGACAGATGTGTTTAAACCTTTTTTTGAAAGCTCTATTGTCACCGGTTTAGTCTAAAAAACCTTAAGCATTGTCAAATATTTCAGGGTGTAATCTCAATCGTTTTTGAATAACACTCAATCTGAACCCCAACATAATAGCGGCACTTGTTAACCCGCAAATAAAACCGATCCAGAATCCAGATGCACCTAAAGCAGGTACAATAAAATCGGTTAGCGCTAGAATTATTCCGGTTGGCAAACCCACGCCCCAATATGCAAAAAAGCAAATAATGAACATCGCAGTTGTATCTTTGTATCCCCGTAATGCACCTGCGGATATTGCTTGAACAGAATCGGAAAGCTGAAACATTGCAGCTAGGGTCATTAGGCTCATGGCCAGCTCAATCACTTGCCGATTTTCAGTGTAAAGCATGGATATTTGTTGTTTAGCGACTATGGTTATGATTGCTGTAAAACACGCAATAAAAAGGCCTAAAAGGATTGCCGTTTTGGTTGCCAATGCTGCGCCAACCTGATCTTGTTTACCCCAAAAATGACCTACACGTATAGTTGTTGCCATCCCTAAACTCAGTGGAAACATAAACATGGTCGCTGAAAAGTTGAGGGCGATCTGGTGTGATGCAACGGTTAATGGTCCAAGTGGTGACAATAGCAGTGCAACCACACCAAATAAGGTCACTTCAAAAAGTAAGGTCAACGCAATCGGAAGTCCCAACTTTAAAGTAATGTAAATTTGTCTAATATCGGGTTTTGACCAGTTCTGAAATAAATTGCTGTTAATACGCTTAGACAAATGGATATAGAGTGCCGTGCCAATAAACATCGCAAAAAATACTAAGCTTGTTGCCAAACCACATCCAACACCACCCATAGCCGGCAAACCAAATTTACCGTATATCAATATATAGTTTGCTGGAATATTGATGATTAACCCTAATCCCATGATTAACATAGTCGGTTTAGTAAATGACAAACCTTCGCAATAATTACGCAAAATTTGATATCCAGCAAACGCTGGGGCTGATACAACAATGTACTTCATGTAATCAGTAGTGATATCGCGTAATTTGTCTTCGATGTCCATCAACGAAAACCAGTACTCTATAAAGAATACTGAAAGAGCAATACAGATCGATACTGGAATAATCAAATAAAACGCTTGGTGAACCTTTTGCGCTGCTTTTTCCGATTCGCCAGCTCCGTGCAGTTTCGAGACGATTGGCGGAATGGCCATCGCTAGACCTTGTACAAAGCACAAGATGGGAATGGTAATGCTGAACCCAATTGCCACTGCTGCCATATCGGTTGCTGAATAGCGGCCTGCCATGATGGTATCGGACACACCCATTAAGGTTTGGGTAATTTGAGCAATAAGCAGCGGCCAAGCAAGGTTTACTAGCTGCTTTAATTCGGTTTTTAAATTAGTCAAAATAATTCAATCTTAATTTTTGCGCCTGTCGGCAAGTTAGTCTGTTCTTTTTCCAGGAGAATATAACAATTTGCGGATGCTATGGATGACATGATGCCAGAGCCTTGACTACCATTAGGTTTTACCCAATATTCTCCGTGTTCGTCTTGGTATGCTATGCCTCTTTGAAAATCAGCACGCCCAGCTCGCTTAAAAATAGGAGCAGCGCAGGTAGCGTTAATCGTAAACTGGTTAACGCTTTTGCGTCCCATAAGTTTATGTAATAGGGGCGTTACTAGTTTTTCAAAGGTGACATAAGAGGAAACGGGATTTCCAGGTAAACCACAAAATATGGCATCATTAACCATACCAAACGCAAAAGGTTTTCCTGGTTTAATCGCGACTTTCCAAAAATCGATGCGTCCTACTTTTTCTAATACTTGCTTAACATAATCAGCATCGCCTACGGAAACCCCGCCACAGGATAAAATTAGATCCGCCTTACGACTGGCATCTAATAAAACGTCTGCAATTTTATCGGGATCATCTTCTATGATGCCATAATGAATGATATCTACATTCATTTGCTGCAATAAACCCTGTAATGCGAATCTATTACTTTCGTATATTTGACCATTTTTCAACTTATCGCCAGGCACCACTAATTCATCCCCCGTTGCGATAATTGCCACTCTAGGTTTGCGCAATACAGTTACTGAAGGTTCTCCAATCGAGGCTAATAATGCCATATGTGCAGGCGTGAGTTTTTCTCCCGCTGCGATAACTTGCTGTCCTAATTGGATGTCTTCACCGGCAAGGCGAACACTGTTACCTGCCTTTGTAGCTTGATTCAAAACGATGTTATTTTCGTGTATCGCTACGTTTTCTTGCATCATGACGGTATTCGTACCGGCGGGCAGGATTGCGCCTGTGGTTATTCTGATGCAGTGTCCCGCTTTTACCTCATCATCAAAGGGCTGCCCAGCTAAAGCTTGTCCTTGAATGGTTAATGTGGTGCCTTGGGGTAATTCGTGGTCAACTTGAAACGCAAAACCATCCATTGCTGAGTTATTTTTTGGCGGCACTTGCAGTTTTGCAAAAGCAGCCTCTGCGGTGATTCGGTTCAATGCATCTATGATTGAAATAGTTTCCTGCTCTACTAAGGTTTCGCATTGCTGCAACATTTTATCTAGTGCATTTTCAATTGGCATTAAGTTCGGCATGGTGGAGTCACTATTTTTCATTCAAATTAACACTAAAGCTGGAAGTAAAGGAGGGCGCTAATATAACGTGATTTTAATGGGTTACCAAATCAAAATAATCAAAACTTTGACTATGATTGTATATAGAAAAGAGGTAGTTAGCGCATTGTGATTATACTAACTACCTAGAAACGAAATTAGTATTTTTCGATGCTGTAGCCTTTTTCTTGCATTAATTTAAGTACGCTTTGCTCACCCGCTAAATGTAATGCCCCAACTAAAATTAATTCGTTTTGTTGGTTGTCAAAAAGTTGTTCAATCTTAGGTAGCCAGTTTTTATTACGCTGAACTAATAATTGATCATATATCTCTGGATAATCACGCTGCATTTCATCAATACCTATTTCTGCTAATTTGTCTAAATCACCGGCACGCCAGGCATTAATCAGTTTTGGCATCATTTCTTTTATTTTTGCTACATCTTTAAGGCTATAGGCAATCATGGCGTCTTCTTCCCCTTTACCCATGTCTGCCAGCATAGCCATTTGTTCTTCAGGCTCTTCAAACCATTTTGCTTGCTTTTGATCGCCCATACCCTTGGTAGAGTAATATACATCTACGCCAGCACTGCTTACCCCCATCATTTGCAGTTCAATCATCGACAAGGTGACGGATAAAAAGCTCGGTTTTAGCATAGAAAATTGTTGCAAAGAGAGATTACGTTGTTGTAAATGAGTTTCAAGATCTTGGTAGGTTTGCTCTGACAAAAAGTCTTTAATGGTCTTACCATCTTGCAATAAAATATACTGTAATGATTGCTGTTGGAATTCGGGACTATTCATTCTGACGATATCGGATTCAAATACTAGCGTATCTGAAGCTTGATAAGCTTTTTCAAACTCTTCAGGCAAAGGATAATCTGTTGCACTTAATACATGGATTGTGCCACCGATAATTACAAAGTCATCTCCTTTACTTATTTTCCATAAGGGTGCTGCTTGCGCATAAAAAGATTGCAAAACCATAAATAATGAAATGAATAAAATTTTGTACATGCTGTAAATTCCTTGACGTATTGCTTACTAATTATCCAAATAAAAGAGGGAGTACTTTAGGTTAATCGTGACAGAACAAGTGATGTTGTTTACTTGACCATTTCGTTCAATTAAACGTCGATAATACTTTTATATGATGTCTGAACCTATTGATAACATATTTTAATTATTAAAAATATGCCTAATTAGGTTATGGCTGGGGAAATAATATAGGCAATTGCGTTAGCGGGAAAAACAAAAAACAACACCCACTCAAGGTGGGTGTTGTTTGAATGTTGAATGACTATTCGAAACCTTAGTGTTCGGCTAACTCACTAGGGGTTAGGTAACCATCTTTGTTCATATCTAATTCTGCAAAAACGGCTGACAAAGCTGGATCGCTTGCCGCTTCTTCTACACTTATACGACCATCTGCATCTGTATCTAAAATTGATATTTTGTCTTCTTGTGCATAAACAGAACTACTGGCTAAAACGAACGCGCTGATAAGGATAGCTTTTTTCATCTTCATATCTCCACTTGATTTAGATTTTCGTGTTTCGGATTAATACAGGCACTACTCAAATTGCCTCTTAACAAAACAACAATAACGTTTGTTGTATAAGTGGGGTATTACACTTACCGTGCCAGAATGGAGATGTCTTTTAATATCATATGGTTATGATTAATTTGTGTGGGGAGGGTTGAAATGCTGCGAGAAAAACATGTAAATAACATGTTAATGTGTGTATGTTCGGTCACACTAATCGAAGGGGTAAAATATTTATCAAATAAATCATGGAGATAGGGTGGTGCAAAAAAGTGACAGCAAACTATCCCCATGACTTATAACATAGACTTTACATACTGCGAGTGTTACTTATCCAAACCGTTTGATACGGCGATAAAATAAAATCAGAATGATCTAAAATGATTTCATTTCCAGTGATGAGATCCCACCAACAGTCTGTTCCAATTAAGTTAATATCCGACATAACAACAGTTTGCTGTGTATCAGTGATATTGCTTATACAGAATATGCTTTGTCTTCTATCGATACTTTGTCGCCAAAAGCCAAATAATTTATTCCCTAACTGCAAGGTAAATTGTGTGGCGTTGGGATGAAATGCCTTTTGATTAATTCGAATTGACAGTAAATGATTCATCCGTTGAAGTGCTATGGCATGCTGGCTGTCTTTATTACTCAGTTGATCTTCAAGTTCCGACATATCCCAGCGCCTACGGTTAATGGAGCGATTCTGGCTGGTATTAGTGACCCTTTCATAATCATTCCCGGTGGCCAGTAAACTATGCACATACAACCCAGGTATGCCTTCAAGTGCAAACATAATTTCGTGAGCACAAATGAATCTTTCCATACCTAAATTATCAGGTCCTTTAGTGGTTCCTTTTAACGCATCGAATAAAGCGATATTAATTTCGTAGGGTTTTTGCTTGCCACCGGGTAGGGTACGCCAAGACACCATCCCGCCAAAACTCTGCATAGTGTTAACCAAGGTATTGATTTCTTTTTCATCGAGTAAACCCTCTGCTGGGCGCAGACCTATGCCGTCATGGGAGGCAATAAAGTTAAAATAGGTCGTCCCGTTTTGTGCAGGGGGCATGCTCATTTGCCAGTTCTTTAAATAAGTACAGTCTCCGGTAACCAATGTGTTGACCAACAGCGGTGGCAATGAAAAGTTGTACACCGCATGGGCTTCGTTAGCATTACCAAAATATGTGAGGTTTTCACGATTAGGAATGTTAGTTTCGGTAATAATAATACTGTCGTTTTGCGCATATTCGATTAATGTTCGAAGTAAGCGAATAACTTCATGGGTTTTTTCCAAATTGATGCAGGTAGTGCCTGATTTCTTCCAAAGAAAAGCAACCGCATCTAACCTGAAAATTCTGACACCATGATCCAAGTATTGACGGATTATTGAAACAAAGGCCGCCAAAACCTTAGGATTTTGAAAGTCAAAGTCCACCTGATCATGACTAAAAGTGCACCACACTTTTTTAATTCCGTTCTCGGTTTTGGTTTCCCGTAACAATTCCGATGTGCGCGGTCTTACCACGTTAGAGATATCGTAATCGTCATCAACAGTGAAGAAAAAATCACTGCCAGTGCCTTCACATTTAATAAAATTATCAAACCATACGCTGCGCGAAGAGCAGTGATTAATGACCAAGTCGGACATTAAGCGATAATTGCTGGAAATTGACTTAACGTCTAACCAATTACCCAGAGATTCATTCACACTCGAGTAGTCAATCACCGCGAAGCCATCATCTGAACTATAAGGAAAAAATGGCAATATATGCACCGCATTAATTGTATCTTTCACATATTTGTTCAAAAACTGGTGTAACGTTACCAATGGATTCTGCGTTTCTGACTCTAGGCTATCCCCATAGGTAATTAATATAATGTCCTGTTCGTTCCAATGATTTTGATGAGGCACTGGAACCTGTCTATCGCTTACCTCATCTAATCTCATTGTAGTGATAAGAGACTTTGCGATTTCCTCACTACTTTGAGGAATATCAACCCCTTGATAAATGACATCTAAGTGATGTTGTACTTTTTCACACAGCCAGGTATAAGCTTCAGACATTTATGTATCCCCTTACTGTTAATATCGAAACTCTTCGTAATCTAATTCAACAGCATCTTTGATGCGTTCGAGTATATCTGGAACCGCACTCATTACTCGGTTCCAACTAGGTATGAAGGGTGTTTCCATTGGGTTTTCAAGGAAACTTTGACCTGCTTTCATAATGTTTTCAGCAAACATTTCTACCGCTTTTTCTTCTCTATGGATGTCTAGTTCTAAACCATTCATTACCGCATCGTTGTGGTATGTTTCAACAAAATCTAATGCAATACGAAAATAGGTCGCTTTGAGTGTACGGAAGGACTCATTGGTGAATGTAAACCCTTGCGTTGCCAACTTACGAAATAGTGCTTTGGTAATGTCTATGGACATTTTAGACAAGCCACCTTGATCGTTATGTAAGGATAGATCTTGGTGTTTGTGGTCATAAGTTTCAGCAATGTCTACCTGACACAAACGATTATGGGAGTAGTTTCGGTGCATTTCGGACAACACGCCTATTTCTAATCCCCAATCGCTAGGAATACGAATATCATTTAACACATCACGTCTGAATGAAAATTCGCCCGCCAATGGATATCTAAAACTGTCCATGAATTCTAAGTATTCGTTATTACCTACGGTGCGTTTTAACGCTCGTAACAACGGAGTCACTAATAAGCGGGAAACACGACCGTTAATTTTCCCATCTGCTACACGGGCATAATAACCTTTACAAAATTCATAATTGAACTGTGGATGAGCAACCGGATAAATCAATTTGGCAAGTAAGCTTCGATCATAGGTTAAAATGTCACAATCGTGCAGCGCGATGGATTCTGCCCGTCCTGTGGCAAGAATATAGCCCATGCAATACCAAACATTGCGGCCTTTACCCATTTCTTTTGGCGCTAAGCCCATGTCGGCTAATTCTTTATCAATGGCTTTTAAACGCGGGCCATCATTCCACAAAATACGATGGTGTTGCGGAAGTTTGTCAAAAAACTTAATGGCGTGCTGATATTGCTCTTTTGAAGCTCTGTCCAAACCAATTACAATTTCATTTAAATAAGGAACTTTGCAAATATGATTGATGATTTCAGGCATTGCTTCGCCCTCAAGTTCAGAAAACAAACTTGGCAATAGCAGCCCTAAAGGACGTTTTTTAGAAAAGGCCAACAATTCAGATTCCATTTCATCAATGGGACGTTTTGAAAGTTGGTGTAATGTTGTGGTTATTCCGTTTTGGTAAAAATCAGCCATTTTCTGGCTCCTTTAACGTTAAATTTAATATTTTTTGAAGACATTCAGTCCAACCCTCAGGTCCTTCGAGTTGGCTATCAAACACATTTTCTGTACGTTGTAATTGCGGGTAGTCGTTAACGGGAGACTTGATGCGCACTGCAATGTCTGCAGCATCAAGCATAGCAGCATCATTTTGACCGTCTCCTAATGCAATTGAAACCCAGTTTATCTCTGGATATTGGCGTTGTAATTCACCGACAAACCAATTTAACGCAGCACCTTTATCTGTTTCTCCTGAAATATGAATAAAGCGTCCGCCTATCAGGGTTTTAGCCCCCAATTGTGTGACGCACTTGATAAATTCTTTCTTTTGTTGTTCGCTTCCAAGCCATAATACTGGTTCACCGTATAACCTATTTGCAGCCCGTTTTGCTTGTTCCGGTTCTAATCCAGTAGCATCACATATCTCGGAAAGTGTCATTTTTGAAAAGTGGGTAAATTGACCGGCAAAATCACTTTCAATTTTCTTTAGTAAACTTAACCAATAACTTTTCTTGGAGGTGAAATTGCGAACCCAATTTTTACCAACCCATTGGGTATGTGCGGGTTTTTTCTTGAAGAAACCATGTGGGATATGGATTGCCGCGCCATTTTCCACAATGAACGGACCTTGTAAGTCTAATTGCTCGGTCAATTCCTGCATTTCATCATAGGTTTTACTGGTATTCGGAATAACTGGAATATTATTTTTTTTCAAAAAAGCGAGCATCTTTTTTGCGGCTTCGTGGCTGTAAGAATGATGATCCAGTAATGTGCCATCCATATCGGTAAAAATGACAAACTGGTCGCTCATTTTATCCCCTTTACGTTGATAATTTTTCGATGTTTATCTAATTCAAATACGACATCACAGGTTTCACTAAGAGTAGCCAAACTCTGATCCGTTAGTCTTTGATAGTGCTGAATAAATCGTTTAATTTCGTTTGCTGACATAATCCCACTGTTAGCTTCAGAATTCGAAGCAGTTGCCAATTTTTGGATAAGTTTTTGTTCTTGCTGCAAGCGCCAATCAAATACACATTCAAAAGAAGGTGCTTTTAACATTACCCAAAAATCCATTAATTGATATAAGTTTTGATATTCAGTTTGCAGTTGTTGATTAACAAAAGTGCGCCAAACGCTATTGCTGTCTTCTTCAGACTCTAAGGTGTTTACCGGAACTGACAGCTGCTCGTTGGTTTGCGCAGTGACTCCCCAGCACCAACCTTCCATCAATATAATATCCACAGGCTCTTCGATGATAGGCCAATCTTCCGTTGGGAAAGGGTCGTCTGTTGCTTTATTAAACCGTGGAATGGCAAACCCAGTTTTGCGTTCCTTTAAACTGAGCAATACTTGTTTTAATAACGCTGTATCGTGGGTCCCTGGTACGCCACGGGTCGCTAATAAAGGATGTATATTTTGCGCTAACTGTTGTCGATAATCTTTTGAAAAATAAAAGTCATCGAGTGAAAGGTTTATCACGCGCAGTTGTTTTATTTCTACTAAATAGGTGAGTACCAGTTCTGTTAGGGTGGATTTACCAGAACCTTGGCAACCATTAATACCAACAAAAATCGGTCCTTCTGCACCGTCATGGTGCATTTTTAGTTTTTCAGCTAAAGGGATGAACCATGTTAGCGCAACGTCGCCAAAGTTCGCATCGAGTTGGTGTTTTTCGATAAAGGCTTCAAGTAGCCTTTTAGATTCTGTGGTTACCTTCAAAATTAGCCTTTATAGAGTAAATAATTAATTGGAATTTTCATTATCATCAAATAGAACTTACAACAAACGTGCCAATATGGTGCTAATTTTATTTATACAATTGTGCAAAATAAGATTCATTGATTTCAAATAAGCTCGATTATCTTCATCAACAATAAACAATTTGCGTTGCACCTCAATAGTGAGGTTAAATGCCATTATCAACAATGCTATACTAACGCTCAGTAAGATCTTAATATAGTAAGTGATAGTAAAAATGAAACTCCGAGCCTCTATTACTAAGTATTGAAATACAATATAGGTAGTTTTGGCCGCAACTATAATGGGTTGCCAGGGTAAATTGGGAAACTAGTTTGCCTCCCGCTACATGTTCAACAATTTGGTTGTTCGTGACTTTGGAAAGGTGTTTAACGTGTTAAAAGATAAATATGGACGTCGCTTCCATTACTTGCGGCTGTCCGTCACAGATGTTTGTAACTTCAGTTGCGACTATTGCCTTCCTGATGGTTACCAATGCGACTCCGATCGTAATTTTTTAAGTTTGTCTGAAATTCGCCAAATATGTGCTGGTTTTGCAGAGCTAGGAACTAAGAAAATTAGGATAACCGGAGGTGAGCCCTCATTACGCAAAGATCTCCCTGAGATTATACAAATTGCCGCCTCAACACCTGGTATTGAACAGGTTGCAATTACCACCAATGGTTATCGTTTAGAACAGCAAATCGACTCTTGGGTAGATGCGGGTCTGAATTCGCTGAATGTCAGCATAGATAGCCTTGATCCTCGCATGTTCGAAAGTATCACCGGACACGATAAACTCGAAACGATTTTGGCAGGTATCAGTCGTGGTATTGAACGTGGCTTAAAAGTCAAAGTAAATGGCGTGCTAATGCGCCAATATAACGGTAACGAACTCAGTGTATTTTTAAACTGGTTAAAACATACACCTATTACCTTTAGACTTATTGAATTGATGGAGACGGGTGAAAACAAAGATTTTTTCAAATTAAATCATTTGTCTGGTGAGCCAATTCAGCAGTATCTAACTGAAAACGGTTGGAGCCCAGTGATCCAAAATAACACCGCCGGGCCCGCTCAAGAATTTTGGCACCCTGATTATCAGGGTAAAATTGGCCTTATCATGCCTTACAGTAAAGACTTTTGCGCGACCTGTAATCGACTTAGAATAAGTGCAACTGGTAAGTTACACCTATGTCTTTTTGCTGATAAAGGTTTGGATATTCGAGAATATTTACAACAACAAGATACACAGCAATTACAGCGACAATTGCAAAAATTGTTAGGTGATAAAGATGCAACGCATTGGTTAGATCAAGGTTTCACGGGTGCCACTAAACACTTGGCAATGTTAGGCGGTTAAAGATGTTGGCTGAACCAGACTGCTTAAGCAAAACCTTGGGACTGATTTTAGCCGGAGGGCGGTCTAGTCGAATGGGGGTTGATAAGTCCACATTGAATCTGGCTGGCGTGTCTTTTTTACAACTTGCCATCAATCGTTTTGAATCCATCGGGATCAAAAATCAGGTGATTAGTTCTAACACCTTAAAAGGTGCGCTTACCGACAGATTGATTGATAAGGGGCCTTTAGCTGCACTGGATGCGGTATTAAGTCTTCCTGAACATCGATTAGCCAATGTCGACAGCTTTTTAGTTGTTCCCATTGATATGCCGGTATTCCCAGCAGATAGTCTAAAGCAACTTGCTTTACAGGGGCGAGTACAGCATTCAGCTTGTTATTTCCAATCTCATCCTATGCCGTTTTTTATCATCTTAGATGATAATTTTAAGCAAACACTCAATGGGCAAATTCAATCCAATGATCGATCTATATTTTCGTTGCTGAAAAAACTCGCCGCAACTGAAATTGAATTGTCTGAAGACCAAATTTCACAACATGCTTTTTATAATGTAAATACGCCCGAACAAATGCAACAAGTGAAACAAATGTTTCCATGCTAGATGGGGTTTAGAACAGTTTTATGGAGGACAAATGCCTGCTACCAGTAAGTTTATAGCACTGAATATCGCAGTGTTAACTGTGTCGGATACCCGAGATGAGGAAACTGACACATCGGGACGTTACCTAGTTGAGGCGGCAAGCAATGCTGGGCATCAAGTGGTGGAGAAGCGAATTTGTAAAGATGATAAATATCAACTGCGTAGTATCGTTTCTAATTGGATCTTAGCGGAAAATGTTCAGGTAGTGCTCACCACTGGCGGCACAGGCTTTACACCAAGGGATATGACTCCAGAAGCATTAGAAGTACTATTTGATAAGCAAATCGAAGGGTTCGGCGAGCTATTTCGACATATTTCTTATCAACAAATTGGTACTTCTACTGTGCAATCCAGAGCGCTAGCAGGAATGGCAAACGGCACAGCTATATTTTGTTTACCTGGTTCAACTGGTGCATGTAAAACCGGCTGGCAAGATATATTACTGGAACAATTAGATAGTCGTCATAAACCTTGTAATTTTGTGGTTCACCTAAAAAACCTCAATATTGAGCAATGCGAAAGTAGGGGATAAGGTGAGTAATCAGTCAACAGAAAGTGGAAAAAGCCTAAGCCATATCGATCACAAAGGTCGGGCAAATATGGTGGATGTAACCGACAAAGCCGTCACACAAAGAACGGCCAGAGCGTCTGGATTTGTGCAAATGCAGGCTGATACATTAACTATGATCGCAAATGGACAACACGCTAAAGGTGATGTTTTT
The DNA here is from genome assembly GCF_030548145.1 of Aliiglaciecola sp. 2_MG-2023. Classification (NCBI taxonomy): domain Bacteria; kingdom Pseudomonadati; phylum Pseudomonadota; class Gammaproteobacteria; order Alteromonadales; family Alteromonadaceae; genus Aliiglaciecola; species Aliiglaciecola sp. 2_MG-2023. The sequence continues at coordinate 31,044 of NZ_JAUORY010000016.1, read as the reverse complement.
GCGGTGGCTCGCATTGCAGGTATACAAGCCGCGAAAAAATGCGCTGATCTAATTCCGCTGTGCCACCCATTAATGCTATCTAAAGTACAAGTGGATTTTAATGTTGATACAACAACAAATCGCGTAAATATTTTGGCTACCTGCAAACTGGCGGGGCAAACTGGCGTTGAAATGGAAGCGCTGACGGCTGTTTCTGTCGCTGCATTGACGCTTTTTGATATGTGCAAAGCGGTTGATCCGCATATGTTAATTGGCGATATTAAAGTTGAGCAAAAAAGTGGTGGAAAGACAGGCAATTGGCACCGCAGCGAATCTCAATCGTGTTAAAGAGGGTTTGATGAAAATACTGTTTTTTGGTCAACTGAGAGAACAACTGGGTGTTGCAGAATTATTGTTAAGCGAAACCCCCGATACTGTGCATGCTTTGCGTGATGTTTTGGCTTCTAAGGGCGAACTTTGGCAACAGTATCTATCAAGCGGTAATATTTTGGTTGCGGTTAACCAGACCATAAGTGACTTTGATACTGTTTTACAAGCAGATGACGAAGTGGCGTTTTTCCCTCCGGTCACTGGAGGCTAATAATGTTTAAAGCAAGCCAGTTAATTAACATTCTCGTACAGCCGCAAGATTTTGAGCATGCTGAAGAATATCAACGACTAAAAAATCATGGTACTCAATATGGTGCCATTGTTACCTTCACTGGTTTAGTTCGGGATATGAATTTAGGTGCAAATGTTAAGGGATTATTCCTCGAACATTATCCTGGAATGACGGAGAAAGTACTCGAAGATTTGGTTCTACAAGCGACCCAAAAGTGGTCATTAGGTGCAATCACTATCATTCATCGAATTGGGCAGTTAGATGTCAATCAACAGATTGTGTTTGTCGGAGTGAGTGCTAAACATAGAAAAGAGGCGTTTGAGGCTTGCCAGTTTTTAATGGATTTTTTAAAAACCCAAGCTCCCTTTTGGAAAAAGGAACTTAGGGACGATGCTGAGTATTGGATTGAAAAAAGACAATCTGATGATCTTGCTGTACAAAAATGGAGCAAGTGATAGGCTTCGACTTTCACTATCCCATAAACTCTTCCTAGACCTAAATAACCGCCAATTTGGCCTTAATTGTAGCCTCATTGGCTATTTATATTGCCGTTTATAGGCGCGTTTTACCCGCAACAAATCATGTGTAAATTAACAAATTTTCTAATTTCATTAACAACTTAGCTTGCCAAGTTAAGAAAATACTATCAACATGGGACAACTGAACAAAATAGTTAATCTAATTAAATGATTTGTTTTATAAAAAAGAGTAAAAGGAACCTCTAATGAAAAGTCTAGTTACTGATTTACCCAGCAAATTTTCCATTTGTCAAAAAGGCCTGATTACCAGTATCGCATTAGCTTTGTCTTCCAACAGTATCGCTCAACAAACACCGCAAGCGGATACTGACAATGAAGAAGAATATGAAGTCGTTGTTGTTACCGCCCAAAAAAGAACCCAACAATTATCTGAAGTCCCCATCGCAATTTCGTCTTTCAGTGCGTCCAGTATTGAGCAAACTGGGATTACCCAATTAACTGAACTTGCTGATTTCATTCCTAATTTATCCATTACTCGCACCACTGACTTTACCTCGGCCATTACGATTCGTGGGGTAGGGGCGAACAGCCGAAATATTGGTTTTGACACGCGAGTAGGGGTTTATTTGGACGGCGTATATCTTGGTCAGTCTCCAGCTCTAAACCAAGAGTTACTTGATTTAGAACGAGTAGAAGTATTACGCGGACCACAAGGTACCCTGTTTGGTAAAAACACGGTAGCTGGTGCAATTAATTTAATATCCAAAAAGCCGTCTGACGAGCTCGAAGGAAAATTGAGTGCTTCTATAGGTAACATGGGCGCTCGGGAAATTCAGGGCCAGATTAACGTACCCATTTCGGATACCAGTGCGGCTAAATTTTCGGTTACTAAGTTGGATCGTGATGGGTATATCAAAAACCTTACGACAGGCAACGATTTAAACGAGCGTGATGCCTTAGCTTATCGCGGTCAGTTTCGCTCACAACTATCTGACAAGTTAGAGCTTAACTTTAGCGTAGATGGACTGAACACCGAACGCCTATCATTTTTAGGGGAAGCGATTTCCGATACCCTAAGCACTATGCTGGATTTGGCTGCTCCTGAGAAAGATGAAGTCGCCACCACTATAGATACCTTTGAGAAGCGCGATATAGTCGGCGGATCATTAGACTTGTCTTATTCTATGGACAATGGCTACGACATAAAATCAATTACAGCATATCGTGATACCGATATTTTTTATCGTAATGATTCGGATTATGCAGCGGCTGATTTATTGGTGATTGAATATTCTGATCAATATGAGCAGTGGTCTCAAGAATTTCAATTCATCTCTCCACAAAATGATTCCGGCCTTGATTACGTCGCTGGATTGTATTTATACCGTCAAGACGCAGATACTCGACGAGATGCAATCAATGGTGTCCATTCATTCTTGTTTGGGAATGTACCAGGTTCAGTAGTAACCAATACCGGCTTTGTGACAACTGACAGTTATGCCGCTTATTTTAACGGTGGTTATGACCTGAGCGAAGACAGCTCGCTTGCTTTGGGATTACGCTATACGGATGAGACAAAAGATCTTGATTGGTTGCTAGACGGTTCTGCTTCAGGGATTTTTGGTATTGGTAGTACTGACGGTCAACTGGTCGACTCACGTAGCGACAACTATGTATCTTATGCACTGAGCTTTAACCATGCTTTTAATAAAAACCTAAACGGTTATGCTAAATATTCAACTGGTTTTAAAAGCGGCGGTTATAATCTCGACTTCATCACCAATGCCGACCTCGCAGCGGGTATTCAATTTGATAAAGAAACCGTTGGTAGTGCAGAGTTGGGTTTAAAAGGTAACTTTTACCGTAACAGCTTAATTTTAAACTTCGCAGCATTTAGTTCTGAATTTAAAAACTATCAAGTTAATCAATTTATAGACTTGGGTAATGGTGCATCCTCAATTTCAATCCGTAATGCTGCCAAGGCGAATACCCAAGGTATAGAGCTTGAAATGACTTATAGACCTATTAGCAACCTAGAAATTCAAGCAAGTATGGGATTACTGGACACTGAATTTGATAGCTTTCCCGGTGGCCTAACTGGTGGCGGTAATGCCGAAGGAAAAGATCTAATCAATGCACCAGACAGTAATTTTTCGATTGGTGCTCAGTATATAACTGAAATTAGTTCACTTAACGCTGATTTAACGTTGCGCTTTGATGTTACTCACAGTAGTGGATTTTTTACCACAGTTGATAATGTCAAAACTGCAACGTTGGCCGATGGCACTGTTGTCGATTTTGGCCATGTGAACAGCATCACTCTAGTTAACGCGCGCATAGGTCTACTCGGCACTAACAATGGTTGGGAAGCGTACCTTTGGGGCCGTAACTTAGCTGACGTTCGTGATCCGACTGATAATCGTAAAGACTTTTTCGGTACAGTTACTTCAAATTATCAAGAGCCTCGCACTTACGGTGTAGAAGTGGTTTATAGCTTCTAAGGAGAAAACAATGCGAGTATTTTTGTTGTGTTTAGCATTTGTCACATTTGCTAGTTTATCTCAGGAAAAGAGGCAGCCACCAGCGTTGCCTGATTTTCCAGATTATCCGCCAGTAAGTGAAGTAACGGCGCAGACCAATGGCGATGTTTACTTTTCTTCAGTTACCCCTGGAGATTACAAATGGCTTGTCTTAGCGGAACAAAATCTCGCTGAAACTACCGTAAAAGCGCAATTGTTCTTGCCCGAAGGGGCAAGTGCCAGCAATCCAGTTCCTGCAATGGTAATTATTCACGGCAGTGGGGGAATTCTGCCTAGCCGTGAAATTGCCTATGGTCAATGGATGGCTGATCACGGTATTGCTGGTTTAGTGGTTAATTCCTATGGAGCTCGGGGCGTAACTGACGAAACGCCCTATGGGCTGCGAGTGGCCATTGTCAGCGATGCAGATGAAACTGCTGACGCATACGGTGCGCTAAAATTTCTAAACCAACATCCGGCAATTAATCCCGAAAAAATTGGCTTAATGGGCTTTTCCTATGGCGGAATGGCGACCCGTGCCGCTTTGGACAGTCGAATTCATCAAAATATGGCCGCGAAGGTTTTGCCTTTCGCCTTACATCTAGATTATTACGGCCCATGTCATTTTGATTTACAAACCGCTAAAACTACGGGGGCGCCATTATTTAGCTTACGTGGGGCAGAAGACAAATCAAATGACTTGGAGGCCTGTGCACGTCTTGAGAATCGTTTAAGAGACGCAGGTTCCGCAATTGGCAGTACTATCTTTCCAAGTGCTGGACATGGCTGGGAAATGGCTACACCAAGACAATTCATCGCCACCTTAAATCCAGCACCCTGTAATCAAGTTTTGTTGGAAAACGGTGATTGGCAAATAGACGGTAAAACAATTACTGTGCCTGATGAACTAAGTCGCCAAGAAAAGTATCTTTTCCGACTCGGCTTATTAGGAGAAATGAAACAGTCTTGTATGTCTGAGGGATATATCATGGGACAAGATAAACAAACCCATGGATTATCTAATTTGCTACTTTCCCAATATACCTCAGCCTATTTATTAAATTAATCTCAGCACAATGGAGTTGCTATGAAATCGTTTTCGACTGTAATCTTTGTTTTATGTAGTTTGCTATTGTTGTTTCCAATTAGCAGTCACGCCAATCCACAATCTAGCAACAGCATAAAACGTCTTAGTTCTGAGCAATTTAAACAGTTAAATTTGCCCTTTTCCCAAGCAGTAGAAGCGAATGGGATCTTATATTTATCAGGCGAGTTAGGTGTGATCCCCGGCCAACTTAAACTAGTGGAAGGGGGCGTGGTAGCCGAAACACATCAAGCTCTGCAAAATATTAAGGCAACCTTAGAGAGATTTGGTTCAGGCATGGACAAAGTGATCAAATGCACCTTGTTCTTAGCTGATATTAACGAATGGGGGGATGTCAACAAAGTCTATATTGAGTATTTCAAAGAGTCTCTACCTGCTCGCAGTGCCGTTGCTGGTAGCGGTCTAGGTTTAGGCGGTAGGGTTGAAATTGAATGTATGGCTTTGGCCGCAGACGCATAAAAATCGGAACCGGCGGCTGGTTATTTGACATTTAAGTTTAGCCAGTCGTTGTGTTATTCTCGCCCGCATTCAAACCTGCCAAACAAACATACACTATGATAGAAAGAATCAAAAGCACCCCGCGGATGAGCCGCATTGTTAAACATAACGGCACCATTTACTTATGTGGGCAAGTCTGCAAAGACGCTGAAAAAGATATTACTGAACAAACAACTACTATGTTGGAAAAAGTCGACGAGCTTTTACATAAAGCAGGAAGCGATAAAAATCACATATTGTCAGCAACCATTTATGTCAAAGATATGAGTTACTTTTCTGCGATGAATGCCGTATGGGATGCATGGGTTCCAGAAGGCCACGCACCGGCTCGTGCCTGTGTTGCTGCAAAAATGGCAAGAGAAGCGCTGTTGGTCGAAATATCAGTGGTTGCAGCAGAAAAAAGTTAAGCACAAGTTTTACGCCGCGCGTAATCTATATTTTTGTTAGACTAGCGCGCTATATCGATTATAAATTAGTAAATAATGAAAGATTGTAATCAATGCGGAAAGTGCTGTATTAAATACGGCGGTGGCGATCTTAGCGCGAGCAAAGAAGAAATTGATTTGTGGGAAATATTTAACCCCGAGATATTTGAATACGTTAAGAATAATCAAATATGGTTCGATCCTGAGTCGGGAAACAGATTGAAAACCTGCCCATTCTTGGAAATCGAGCCTCAACAAAACCCGCTTTCCAGCAAAAAGTATAGCTGTAGCATTTACCAAAATAGACCAGAAGATTGTCGCCATTATCCCAGTCTTATTTCAGAAATGATAAGGGATGAATGTGAAATGATTGAAGTTAAAGATTTAACTAATCAAAAGCAGTCGCAAAAGAAACTTGATGTTCTGATGCAAGATAGTCGCCCAGCAAACGGTTAATAAGCTGGCAATCACAAATAGGTGATTGCGCTTAATGAATTCACTCGCTAAGTTTGCGCAGAACATGTGTTGAAGTGGCGTTAAGCCTAGTGTTTGTATCTGCAGTTATCCCTAATTACATACTTAAACCGTTGCCGTGAGCACTGCTCGAATGGGTGCAGGGTAGCCCTCGATCGTTTTTGTATGATCGTTGGGGTCGAGAAAATCAGCTAATGATTGACTGTCCATCCACTCTGTTTTGCGTTGTTCATCTAAACTTGTAGGTCCTACATCAACCACTTTTATATGTTTAAAGCCAACTCGTTCCAACCACACAGTTAGCGCCTTTGTACTGGGCAAAAACCACACATTACGCATTTGCGCATAACGTTCACCGGCCATTAATACGCTGTGCTCATCCCCCTCAACTACCAGCGTTTCTAGGACCAATTGTCCACCAGGTCGCAGTTGCTGTTTCAGTTGTTGTAAAAAATCAATGGGGCTACGTCTATGATATAAAACACCCATAGAGAAAACCGTATCGAAGGCTTTTAAATCAGGGAGTTGTTCTACGCCAATGGGTAACAAATGAATGTTAGGGTTAGGATTAAAATGTTTAATGACCTGAAATTGCATTAAAAACAATTGCGTTGGATCTATGCCTACAACAAAGTTTGCATCTTCCCCAAGCATCCGCCACATATGGTATCCACTGCCGCAACCAATATCTAATACTGTCCTGCCTGCGAGGGGGTCAATATGGGGCAGCACACGGTCCCACTTCCAGTCTGAACGCCATTCTGTATCAATAAAAATATCATGAATATAAAATGGACCTTTGCGCCAAGGTTTAAACTGTTTTAACAAACCGGTTATTTGGCGTTTGGTGTATTCATCAATATCGTCTGCAGTACCCATTCTAACCGCTTCTTTCAAATCGGTCTGTGACACATTAGTTTGCGGAAGTTTGCTTAGCAATTTTTGCCATTTGGCATAATCACCATGTAACTGCTGCTTTTCCCAAGCCGAAATTTGCGCGGGCAATACTTCTAGCCAATCACTTAATTGAGTCTGTGCAATAAGCGCATAAAATTGTTTAAACCAGTCATGAGCCATACTTATTTAACCACCAACATTGAAGTGAAATTGAAGCAACAAAACCACATCACAAAATTCTTAAAGCCCGCATTGGCCAACCTATTTTGATGGGTAGGTATGGAATCAATTAGCATGACGTTTTCAATTGCAGAGCGTTTTTGACTTATTTCCAATTCGCTGTATCCGTTATTTCGTTTAAATTCGTGATGTAAATCAATCACTAGTTCATTGGCTAAGCTGTTTTCATGACTAATTTTTTCAGACAGCACAAGAACCCCGCCAGGTTTCATCCCAGAGTAGATTTTTTGGATAAGAAAATCTCGTTGATTCGGAGGGATAAACTGCATAGTGAAATTCAGCACAACTACCGAGGCGTTGCTAATCTCAAAATCAAGAATATCATCACAGTATACATTTACCGGTATGTCAGATTTAAATGCGTTAAGGTGCAGTAGGCATTTATCTACCATTGCCTGAGAGTTATCAACGGCTATGATTTTACAGTCCGATTGTTTAACACTGCGACGCATGGCTAAACTCGCAGCACCTAACGAACAGCCTAAGTCGTATAGATTACTGTCTTGCTGAGCAAAGCGATTGGCAATTAAACCTATATTATCGATAATGGTGCTGTAACCCGGTACCGAACGTTGGATCATATCTGGAAATACTTGCGCAACTGCTTCATCAAAACAGAAATCGTTTACTTTTGATTTTGGTTGCGAGTATATCGCGTCTTTTTGGCTCATCGTTTTTAACTCACAAACACGATTAAAGAAAATTTTCGGCAATTCTACCTGTGGCGATCGGTGTAAGCAAATCGAGCTAAAACTTTGAATATTTGAATACAACTGTAAAAACTTAGTTTAAACTTATCAAAATATAGACTAAAGTCTAAGCGTAATTTTGACGATATATTAATAATTAAAAATACAAGGGAAGTTTCATGCCAAAATTTCTAATAGCGGATGACCATCCGTTATTCAGAGAAGCATTAAAAGGTGCTTTGACTCCTTTATATGAGGAAGTGCAATTCGTTGAATCAGATGGGCTTGAAACAACGTTAGAGTCAATCCAAGCTTGTTCGGATATTGATATCATACTGCTTGATTTAAGCATGCCAGGCTGTGAAAAATTTTATGGGGTTATTCGTGTTTGTGGAGATTTCCCTGACATCCCTGTGATTGTTATTTCTGCTAGCGATCATCCCAAGATAATCTCTCAGGCCCTTGGTTACGGCGCAAAGGGCTTTGTTTCAAAATCAGCTGCTGTTGCATCCATTGCAGAGGCAATAGATACCGTTCTTGAAGGTGGTACTTGGGTACCTGAAGATTTGAAAAGTAGTATCGATAGCATATCTGGTGAGCAGCAAGAGATTGCATTGATGGTTGCCGAGTTAACCCCAAAGCAGTTTCAGGTGCTGAATTATTTGCAAGAAGGCTTGCTTAACAAACAAATCGCTTATGATATGGATGTGACTGAAGCAACTGTTAAAGCGCACACTAGTGCCATATTTAAGAAGTTGAAAGTTAACACCAGAACGCAAGCTGTATTGTTAGTTGAAAAGTTGCAGTCTAATATTTAGATATTCCGAAAACTCAAATTTAACTAATTTTTCAAGGTCTTTTTGATGATAGATTATGCTTTGCCATTAGTTGATTTGCATCGGCATTTAGATGGTAATATTCAACCCCATACAATATGGGAACTTGCCCAAAAACATCATATTCAATTACCTGCTAACACGTTGCAAGAAGTGGAACAGTTAACCCAGATTAATGATAAAACCAGTGATCTGTTGGCTTTTCTGGCAAAACTTGATGTGGGTGTGTCAGTTTTGGCTGACTATGATGCTTGTTATAAAGTGGCATATGAGAATATGCGAGATGCTAAGAATAGTCGCTTAGATTACGTTGAATTGCGCTTTTCTCCTTACTACATGGCTAAATCTCACGATTTGAATATGGTTGATCTGATTGCCGCTGTTATTGATGGGGTCAGAGCCGGCGAAAAAGACTTTGCTGTGAAAGCCAATTTAATTGGCATATTGAGTCGCACCTTTGGTGCACAAACTTGTATGCAAGAACTTGATGCTTTATTGGCTTACCAAGACGACCTAGTTGCACTAGATTTAGCTGGCGATGAATTGGGTTATCCTGCTGAATTATTTATGGATCATTTTGTAAAGGCCAGAGATGCAGACTGGCACATTACCGTCCACGCCGGAGAAGCAGATGGTCCACAAAGTATTTGGAATGCGATATACAAGCTAGGCGCTTCTCGGATTGGTCATGGTGTTACTGCTGTGCAAGATGAAAAGCTGTTGGCGTATATGGCAGATAATAAAATTGCGATTGAGTCTTGCCCAACATCGAACTATCAAACCGCTACTGTAAAAAATTTAAAAAAACATCCGATGGCGACATTTTTAAAGCACAATGTTTTAGTCACTTTAAACACTGATGATCCTGCCGTTTCAAATATTGATATTGCCCATGAATACCAGATTGCGCATGAAGTTTTAGGGATATCAGAGCAGCAATTAAAAACTATCCAACTGAATGGGGTTAAAGCTGCTTTTTTAAGTGACGATGAGAAAAAAGCATTGTTAAATAAAGGCGTATAAGGGTCAGAGCATTCCGCTTAGCGTTAGCTTAAACCCAAGGTTGCGAATAATACAATTCAACAGTAGTAAAATCCCTAAGGTTTGGCATCTGCTAAAACAATCCTAGTTTTATGGCAACTAATGATAGGTTGCCCATGAAAATTTGCATGTAAAATATGACAGGTCCAAGCCTTCTATGAAATCAATTCTATTGTTAAACATCCTCGTTTTTATTGGGTTAATCAGCGGGTGCGCGTCGCAACCAAAGGTTTATATTTACGGCAAATACCTCGATAAACAACAAACTAATGAACTCAATGAAGCGTTAACGGCACGCAATTTTTTAGTTGAGTTTAATGATTTCGATTTTCCCACCTCGATTACCCAAAATACCATCTTGTATTCATTATTATTAGAGGATGCTGAAACATTAACGGTTGCACAAAACATATTTGAACAATTAGATATAGCTGTCGATAATGTGCAAGGTTTGACGAAAGGGAACCATTGGTACACGAAAAACTCGCTAGCTTTATTTGTATTTCCAGCTGAAACAAATCTTCATAGCGGTGTATTTAAGCAAGATCTTGCACAAACTTATCAGCTTGAAGTAAACGAAGATTGCCAATTGAAGGCTGATTTAGAATTGAAGCCCAATGGCAAATACCGTTTTATTATCGATAATCCCGCTACACAGCTTAACAAATATTTACAGGGCGATTGGCTTTATCGGCAATATCCATATTTAGAACTTCGTCCTGATAAGGAACCTTATAGTTCAGGGTATTTTCAGATTTCTAAAATCTCAGAGCAGGATCAGATCAGTAAAATTGATTTTATCCGTTTAACGGCTATTGAGTCTAAAGTTGTTCCTGCTGGTTGCACGCTAGAATTCGGCCTCCGCTATTAACCATTAGCAATGGGGGAGTTTTAATCTGGTTAATTTGTTAGCGCGAGGATGAACGCAGGTTTGTAGGTTTTAAGCTGACAAAAAAACCCCACTTAGTAAGTGGGATTTTTAGTTCTAGGCATATTTTCAGTTCTAGACAGCTTTTCTAGTTCTAGACAGCTTTTCTAGTTGCTAAAAAGTGCTTTAGCTTGCCTTGCTGCGGGGCTTTCTTTTAGGTTTGAGTAGGGTTTTATCAGCCATTAGCTCTTCAGGTGCAAAATCGTCAACGTTGATAGTATCTAATCTGCCTTGTTCAGCCCGTGCCATTAATTCAGACTCTTCTTCGGTTAGCACGCCCAATTCCAATCCTTTTTTGCCTACTTCATTTAGCTGCGTAAATGGATAGCGCTCATCTGCAGCTTTACACACTTTGTCATACAGTGGTTCAGCGGCTAAAATGTCATCTAAAATTTGCTCCAATTTACCCATAGGATTGCCTTCGTCACGACCTAGGTATTGACCTTCAGCTAAACGATTACGGGCCTCACCTGGGGTTTGTAAAAGGGTGGCAATTTTATGATCCAATTCATCACCAGGTTTGGTGAAGCTCTTACCAAACGGCATAATAATCGCCCGCAAGAAATAACCTAAAACTTTATTGGGGAAGTTATGCAATAACTCATCAATAGCCGTTTCCAATGAATAAAGACTGTCTTGCATTGCCCGGTGTAACAGCACTAAGTCTTCTTTTTGACGACCTTGGTCATCAAACTTTTTAAGGGTAGCTGATGCTAAGTAAAGATAGCTTAAAATATCCCCTAAGCGCGCTGAAAGTCTTTCTTTGCGTTTTAACTCACCGCCAAGAACAGCCATTGCAACATCTGATAATAATGCCATATTGGCACTGTAGCGCTTCATTGCTTTGTAGTATTTACTGGTTTCATCATCAAAAGGCGCATCGGCCGTGATTGCTCCTGTTAACGAATACCACCAACTTCTGAAGAAGTTACTCATTGCAAAACCAATATGACCAAACACTGCATGATCAAATTCTGCTAAGGCTTCACTTTCATCTTCTTTACCTGCGGCATACATTTCTTTTAACACAAATGGATGGCAGCGTATTGCGCCTTGGCCATAAATCATCATGTTACGGGTCAAAATGTTTGCACCTTCAACGGTAATTGAAATAGGTGTTCCTTGATAAGCTCTACCCAAATAATTATTTGGACCAAGCATTATGCCTTTGCCGCCGTGAACATCCATGGAATCGTTTACTACTGAACGGATATTTTCGGTTAAGTGATACTTACAAATCGCTGAAATGACAGAGGGTTTTTCGCCTAAATCGACACCTTTTGTGGATAGACTTGTTACAGCATCCATCATATATGCGTTTGAGCCGATACGACCAAGCATTTCTTCGATGCCCTCCATTTTACCCACAGGAATTTTGAATTGGCGACGAATTCGCGCGTAAGCGCCCGTTGCTAGGGCAATTGATTTTGTAGCACCGGCAGCTGTTGAGGGCAGGGTGATACAACGTCCCACCGATAAACACTCAACCAACATACGCCAGCCTTGGCCAGCCATTTCTGCACCACCAATTATATAGTCTAGTGGAACGAAGATGTCGGTGCCTTTCAAAGGCCCATTTTGGAATGGGATATTTAAAGGAAAGTGTCGATTACCAATTTCTAACCCCTTTGTATCGCGCGGGATTAAGGCACAGGTAATTCCTAAATCTGACTCACCACCCAACAGACCTTCTGGATCTGTCATCTTGAAAGCTAAGCCAATTACGGTGGCGACGGGAGCTAAGGTAATATAGCGTTTATCAAAGGTAAGCTTCATACCAATGATTTCTTCGCCTTGCCAAGTGCCTTTGCACACTACACCAGTATCTGGAATAGCGCCTGCATCTGAGCCTGCTTCTCTACCGGTTAACGCAAAACAAGGTATTTCTTCCCCAGTAGCGAGACGCGGTAAGTAGTGATCTTGTTGTTCAGTGGTACCATAGTGTTGTAACAGTTCGCCAGGACCTAAAGAGTTGGGTACACCAACGGTAGTAGCCAAAACCGCATTACAACCTGATAACTTTTGTAATACTCTGGATTGCGCATAGGCGGAAAATTCCAAACCACCGTATTTCTTTTTGATGATCATGGCGAAGAATTTGTTGTCTTTAAGAAACTGCCAAGTTTCAGGCGATAAATCGGCCCGAGTATGGTGCACTTCCCAGTCATCAACCATACGACAGGCTTCTTCAACAGGCCCATCTAAAAATGCTTGCTCTTCCGCACTTAAAACTGCTTTTGGAATGGCATGCAATTTTCTCCAATCAGGATTACCACTGAAGATTTCACCGTCCCACCAAACAGTACCGGCATCAATTGCTTCTTTTTCAGTAGTGGACATTTCAGGCATGATTTTACGATACATATCGAGCATTGGCTGTGTCATGTATTGCTTTCTAACTGATTCCATATTCAACGGAATCGCAATGCCTAAAAACACTAACCAAGTGAAAAAGCCAACATATCCAAAGGTAGTTGCAAGTAGCAACACTAAGCCAACAATTACACAGGCGTTAAGTAACCTCAATCGGAGAAAACTGACTACGCCTACAGCACCGATAACGGTGACTAACCACAATATAATATTCATTCTAAAGACCTTTTTCTGACCAAGAAGTAAAAATATGCCTGTTTTTGATGGAGATCAAATGCATTCATCTTATAGCTAATTATAAGCATGGCTATATTACTGATGTTTTCAAGGCTAATTTGCTATTTAGAGGGTTTCCTTGAGTGAAAAATAAGCATTCAAAAGTAATTGAATGCTATTTATCACGTTTCTTGTACGTTATTGCTAAGGAAATGGATGTTAGTTACTTGCCGCAGCTGTTGTAAAAGCAGAAAGCTGGATGTCGCCTTGTTCTTCGCCATCCTTAAATTGCTTCAATCTCACTAATTGATAGCCGAGTGATGGCGCAAACCATGCGTAGGTTTCGCGAGTGGAATTAGGACGGACTATTTTAACTTTAACACCTTCTAGTAAACCATAAGGAAGAGAAAGCTGCTCAGTTGACATCACAACTAAATTGTATTGTTTTAATTCGCCGCGATAGTTCAGCAGATTGTACTGTAATTCTTTTTTACCGGCAGCAAGCTGCAGTTGTATGTCTAACCGGTAAAGTTGGTTATCGAATTCATCATGCCACTGTACGCTGGATTCATTATTGATTTTGATGGAGTTTTTTTGCCGATCAAATTGAGCGACTAAACTTTTGTCAGAACCGAAACCGGTGCGTTCGTAACTGTATTTGAAGGGAATAATGTTATCGTCATTAAAGCTAAATAAACTCACTTCTGTGCGTTTATCGGATAAAAAGAACATTGAAACCTTAGACTGATAAGATAAGCGAAAACGTTGACGACCAAGAGACTCAAGTTTTAAGTTCGCGGTACCTAGTTCTTTACCAAAACGAAATGCTTTGTAATGGGCATCAAATTCGGTTAATTCGGCAGCGTGTACGCTAGCACCCAAGTTGAGGCAGAATAATACTATTCCCCATAACAAGCATTTAATCAGTCGCATATCCGTTTTGTGGAAGTTCCTGTCCATCTAATACTGCCTTATTGTTGATCATCATTAATCGCTGCTTACAAAACCAGTCTACAACAAGTGGATATATATTTCGCTCTTGTTGCTGGACCCTTTCGGCTAATTCAGCAGCTGTATCATGCTCAAAAACTGGTACTTTGGATTGAATAATCACAGGACCACCATCAAGTTCTGGTGTCACGAAGTGCACGGATGCACCATGTTCCAAGTCTTTTGCATCAATGGCTTTTTGATGGGTATTTAAACCTTTGTATTTAGGTAACAAAGAAGGGTGGATATTGATCATCCTGCCACTGAAGCTAGTTACAAATTGTTCGGTTAAAATACGCATAAAGCCAGCGAGTACCACTAAGTCAGGTGAGTATTTATCTATTGCTGCTTTTAAAGCTTGGTCATATTCAACACGGCTGTCAAACTCTCGGTGATTAACACAAAGTGCATCGATTCCGGCATTTTCTGCTCGTTGTAAGCCAAACGCAGAGGGTTCATTGGAAATAACCGCTGTGACTTTTGCTAAATCAGTTTTGTCACTGAAATAGTCGATAATGGCCTGTAAATTAGAACCATTACCGGAGACTAATACAACGATTGATTTTGCTGAACGACTCAATTAAACAATCTCAACTTGTTCTTGTTGCTCACCGCATTCAGCGATTTCACCTAGTACCCAAGCATTTTCGCCCAGTTCATTTAGGTAATTTACCGCTGCTTGCGCTTCTGCTTGTGGTAATACAATCATCAGACCAACACCACAGTTAAAAGTTCGGAACATTTCGTGGTCGGTGATATTTCCATTTTCTTGAAGCCAATCAAAAATGGCAGGTCTTGTCCAACTGTTGCGCTGAACTACTGCTTTTGCATTGTCAGGTAATACCCGAGGAATGTTTTCCCAGAAACCACCACCGGTGATATGAGAAATAGCATGAACACTGTGCTTTTCTAACAAAGCTAAGACAGATTTAACGTAAATCCGTGTGGGTTCGAGCAAGTGATCAGCAATAGTACTGTCTGCAAAGGGGGTTTCTGGATCTGTACCACTGACTTCCAGTACTTTTCTGACTAAAGAATAGCCATTTGAATGAGGACCTGAAGAGGCAAGGGCAATGATTGCATCGCCAGGAGCAACTTTACTACCGTCGATTACTTGATCGGCTTCAACAACACCTACACAAAAACCAGCCACATCGTAATCGTTACCGTGGTACATGCCAGGCATTTCAGCGGTTTCGCCACCAATCAGTGCACAGCCAGATAATTCGCAACCTGCACCTATGCCGCTGACCACTTCGGTAGCCGTATCTACATCAAGCTTACCGGTTGCGTAATAGTCTAAAAAGAATAATGGCTCTGCACCTTGAACAATCAAATCGTTAACGCACATAGCAACCAAATCGATGCCGATACCAAAATGACGTTTAAGATCCATCGCTAGTCTTAATTTGGTACCTACACCATCGGTGCCTGATACGAGTAAAGGAGAACGATACTTTTGAGGAATTGAGCACAATGCACCGAAACCTCCCAAGCCGCCTTTCACTTCTGGGCGGTGAGTTTTTTTGGTCACGGACTTGATTCGTTCTACCAGTTGATTTCCTGCATCAATATCGACGCCTGCGTCTTTATAGCTCAGAGATGGGTTAGAATCGCTCACAATATTCCTCAGTAAAAAATTTTTGCGGATTTTATCAGTATGACAAAAGAAAAGGTACTGTAAATCGAGGTATTTTCTATCTAGACAGTAAACATCGTCAATCAAGAGGTTATTTTTATCTGATAAATATTGCCAAATCGCTTGAAAAACGTACGGTAAAGGCAAACAAGCTTTAAACAAATGGTGAAATTTTAATTTAGATCTATGACAATACCGCTTTGAATTTTCAAGAGTGTTTAATACTAATGCGTTGTCTGCTGTTTTTAACATTGTTAATGGTCGCCCAACTTAATTGGGTAAACGCCGCTGTTGTCGAGGGTTTGTACAATGCGTCTGTTGTGGTTTCAGACCAATCTACGAATGCGCAGAAAAAGGCGGTTAAGCAGGCCCTAGCAGAAGTATTGGTTAAAGTTAGCGGCAATCGCGCGTTATTAAATGATCAAGAAATTAAATCGTATTTAAACAATGCACAAAATATTTTGTTGTCGTACGCTTATGAATCAACACCTGAAGGCTTACTTTATAAAGCTGAATTTGATGTCAATAAAGTGGAAAGTGTTCTACGTTCAACAGGATTTTCCATTTGGGGTAAGCATCGACCGCAAACACTTGCATGGATAGCGATTGAAGAAAAAGGCACGAATTCCCGTAAATTATTGACAGACAGCATTCATCAAAACTTGATAGAGATGGCAAAAGAAACAGCTCAACGTCGGGGAATAGAAGTTGCTTTTCCGGTGATGGATTTAACGGATATCCAACAGGTAAGTGTTTACGATGTTTGGTCGAGCTATACCCAAAATTTAGTCCAAGCCAGTGAGCGTTATGACACCGAATATGTGATGTCAGGGCGTTTATTCTATCGCGATGAGCAGCCCGTTGTTAATCAGTTTGAAGGTGATCCTGAAATACAACCAGAACCTAAAAAACTCGACGTTTGGGTTCTCGAATGGATAATAACTCGACGAGGAGCATTTGATTCTGGTGAAGTGGAAGCTAGTTCCCCTGAACTTGCAATGCAAAAAGCGATTGATATGGTGGCCGATGAGCTAGCTGCTAAATATGCTATTGAAGCTGTGGCTGGGAACTCAGTTGAAAACAAAACGGAAATTGTAATCGGCAATATTTCATCTCTAACTACTTATATGGAAGTTCTCAACTTTTTAAACAACTTATCAGTGGTTATCGACGTTAGATTGATTGAACAGCAAGGTAGTTTCTCTACTTTTGAGTTAGAGTTATTTGGTGCCAAAGAAAATCTTGACGAAGCGTTTAGGTTAGACAACAGAATGCAAAGTCCAATGGATGATTTTAGCCAACATGTAGTCAATAAACCCTATTTTTGGAGACCTTAATTTGGTTGGCGATCAGTTACCAAAACAAATTTCTTTAGATGTTGATTTGCCTGACGAACAGACATTCGACTCTTTGGTCGTTGGCAGTAATTCGTTAATTTATCAACATTGCGGTTTGCTTGTTGAACAAAACGACTCCACTGAATTGCCTTTTCTGACCTATATTTCAGGGGCTGCGGGTACGGGGAAAAGTCATTTGTTAGTGGCGATGTCACACAATGCAGCACAACAACAAAAATCCCACTTTTATTTGGCATTAGATGCCTCTCTTCGCTATCCCCATACTATTTTAGATGGAATGGAAAACATTCAGTTGTTGTGCATAGATAACATTCAACATATTCAGCACAGTGAAGATTGGCAAAGAGCGTTGTTCGATTTAATTAATCGTATTCGTGAAACCCAACACTGTAAACTTGTGGTGAGCTGTGATCGTGGACCTAAACAACTGCAATTTGAGTTAGCTGATTTGGTCTCACGTTTAGCTTGGGGAATTAGCTTTAGTTTAGCGCCACTAGACGATCAAGATGCGTGCGAAGCCTTAAATATTAAGGCCAAGCAGCGCGGGATCAGTATCTCCCGTGAATCACTGCAATTTCTGATCAGTCATGCTAAACGAGATATGCATAGCCTTGTCGCTGCCCTAGATGAATTGCAGTTTCAAGGCATTCAAGAAAAACGTAAAATTAGTATTCCCTTCATTAAACAAGTGCTTGAACTTTAATTGTTCAGTTTATCTTGGCCAATTAGCAACTAAATCATTAATCACTTTTAAACCACTAACCACTTCTCTGTAAACATCAAGTGCTAAGCGGTTTATTTTCCGAATGTGGCTTTTTCTTTAGCCATTTCATCTTTCAATTTTGGAATGCTTAATCCTAATTCTTTACCTCTAAGACGTGCATAAAAGCTGCAACCAATAAACATTCCAACACTTAAAACAATCTCGATTAACGCATAATAACGTTCATTTTCTACCGCGTAAAAGCTGGTGAGGCCATGCATGATATAAAACATGACAATAAAATTGGCCCACGCATGGGTATAAGGTTTGCCCCTTAAAATCCCCGACATTGGTAACAACAATGGGATGGTCCAAACAAAGGTTAGAAAAATTTCAAATTGTTCACTTCTGCCTGTGGGGTTCGCCAACAAGAGATGCCAGATTGGAACCCATATTAACAACAATAGGTAACTTACTAAGGCTAATTTTCGATAAATACTGGTTGGAATTTTCATTTTTGTCCTAGTTTTTGCGCTAACATGGCAAGTCGTTTTCCCTGTGCAATGCACAGTGATTGTTCGTCTTGACTTAATATCGATTTGTTTTGCAAACTAACGTGGGTCACGCCATAGGGAGTTCCGCCGGTTACGGTGGAATGTAACTCGGGTTCAGAATAGGGCAGACCACTTATTAGCATGCCGTGATGCAATAACGGGATCATCATGGTTAATAATGTAGACTCTTGCCCACCGTGCATACTGCTAGAGGAGGTAAACACACATCCTGGCTTACCATTTAGATTGGCTGACAACCACAATGAAGAGGTTGAGTCCCAAAAGTGTTTCATAGCACTACTCATATTGCCAAAACGAGTCGGGCTGCCGAGAGCTAAACCACTGCAGTTCGCAAGTTCGTCCAAGCTCACATAAGGATCACCTGATTCAGGGACGGCCTGCTGGCTAAAATCTATGCCTGTGGCTACCTTAGGCACAGTGCGCACTATCACATCAGCGCCTTGCATCTGAGCACCTAAGGCTATTTTATTGGCTAAATTTCGGGTAGCGCCATGCAGGCTATAATACAAAACTAAAATGGGACCCACTAGAGAATTTCCAGCACAGCTTCTGGTGGTCGTCCGATTTTAGCTTGTGTGTTATTCACCACAATAGGACGCTCAATAAGCTTAGGGTAGGTGGCCATTGCCGCGATTAACTGGGCTTTGGTAACACTGTCTTCACCGAGATTATTATCCGTGTAGTCTTTTTCTTTCACGCGCATCATTTTTCGTGGATCATCGATATTCAATTGCTCCATGAGTTGTTCGATTTGCGAAACCGTTAATGGCGTCTTTAAATATTCAATTATTTCCGGCTGATAACCTTTTTCGGTTAACAACTCTAATGTTTGACGACTCTTGCTACAGCGAGGATTATGATAAATTCGTAAGTTTTGCATAATATGATTACTTTTCATTGCCAATTAAATTGCAGTATTCTAAAGGTTAATGCACAACGGCAACAAATGTTATTTGGATTTGTTCTAATAATTTCATGTTGAGACGAATTAGAAGTATAGGGTAGCGCAAAGTTTATGTTTAAAAAGTTAATCTTCGTGAGTTGCGGTTTAGCTGCGGCTATAGCTGGTTTTTACTTGTCGTTGAGCCTCAAATCTGATTTTACTACTGTGGAAGGGCAAAGTTACCAATGGCAAGATTTTAAAGGACAGTATTTAGTCGTGAATTATTTTGCAGAATGGTGCGCCCCTTGCCTGAAAGAGCTCCCTGAATTAAATCAGTTTGAATCTTTTGCGAAGGAGCAACCCGATGTGTCGTTGCTGGCGGTTAACTTTGATAATTTAGGTGATCCTGAGTTACAAGAGTTAAAACAGAAGTATCAAATTGATTTTAGGGTTATATCCGGATTGCCAGAAAATGCCGTTTTTCATAAGCCGAATTCCCTACCTACTACCTTTATTATTGGCCCTGACGGTGCACTAATTAAGCAGCTACAAGGTGAACAAAATAATGCTAGTTTACAGAATATTATCACTCAACTGCGTCAGCGACACAGCTTAGCGTCAAGTTAAAGGGCTTTAATCTTGTCTATTTGCTCTCTAATTTGATCGATTCTGGCTCTAATTCGTTGTTTCTCTAATTGTCGGTCACCGGCAAAATTATATGCACTGTGCAGCTCATCTATGGCTCTAGGATAAGCTCCAACTAATGCAAATACTTCCGCTTTACTTTGATGCATCTCTAGCATCTGACGATTTTCAAGGTAAGCATCTGTGAGTAACTGCAGGGCCAACAGATTATTCGGATTAACCAATAAGAAGTCTTTTAATAAGCTAGTAGCTCGTTTGATATCACCTTTTTTAACCAGTATATTGGCTAAATTCAATGCAATCACACTATTATGAGGGGTGTGTTTTGCCTGTTCTGATAGCATCACAATAGCAGGTTCATAATCCTTTTGCGCGATAGATAAGTCGGCGGCAATATCCAAGTAGAAAAGATTATCTGGATCGCTCTGAATCAGTTGCTGCACGATATTCTGCGCTTCGGCATATTGTTCATTTTCAAAATACGACAATGCTAATCCATACAAGGCGGATTGTTTGAACACATACTTTTGCTTATCAATGATGTCTTTGAAACCAGTAATATTGTCTTTCGGATTTCCATAATAGCGAGCCACGATTCTGGCTTTGGCTAAATGAAAACTGAGTCTTTCGGGAACCTGTCTAACGTTATATGAACTGGCTCTACTGCGGGCATCTGCAATACGAGATTGAGGCAATGGGTGAGTCATCAAATAAGCGAATGGAGTGGATTGAAGGCGATACTTTTCCGCTAACTTTCCAAAAAATGTGGCTGCCGCATTGGGATCGTAACCACTTTGTGCGAGCACTTGAATGCCAATTCGGTCAGCTTCGCGCTCGTTAGAACGTGTATAGTTAATCGACGCTTGTTGGGCAGCGGCGTTGGTTGCACTTAATGCTGCCATGCCCGCTTCAGGGTTTGCTAAGGCCAACAATACACTACCAAATATTGAGGCTAACTGAAGGGGCGAGGATTTTTGTTGAGACTGCATCTTACGAGCAATATGACGTTGGGTAACGTGGGCAATTTCGTGGGCTAGTACTGATGCCAATTCACTTTCGTTGTCTGAATTGAAAATTAACCCAGTGTGCACACCTATGTGACCACCAAAAAATGCAAATGCATTGATATCGGCACTATTAATTAGAAAAAATTTGAACGGAAATTTTACGTTATCAGCTTGCACAACCAAACGGTTTCCCAAATCTTGCAGGTATTCGTCTAATAAGGGATCGCTCAACAGCGGGGCTTGACCTCGAAGTTGGCGCATTAATATGTCACCAATTTGGATTTCTTTGTCAATGCTGATGGCATCCGACGCCACCACACCTATTTCAGGTAAAGCGTTACGTTGGTGTTGGTCGCTTACCTGCGCTATCGCTGAAGTTGATGAAAAAGCGAAGACTGCAGAAGCTACTGCTATAAAAAGACTCTTGGTCATATTTTTCAAACTAACTTCTCTCAAATTTTTCTATCCACTCTAAATGTATGGGTTAATGCGTCTGTTTGAAACAGCTATAGGCAAATAAGTTCAGTTTTTTACGTCAATATTGTGTAAATCTATCGGTAATATATCATTACACTATGTATATAGGAGCAGATATCTTAAATTCTAATTTCACTTAAATTTAATTATTAATCGTGCAAATATAGTGTAAATTATTATGCAGTTATAAAACGAACCTCACAGCAAGTTGCATTACAGTCATTGTAGTGTTCAGGAAACAACCCCACAGAAGTAAAAATAGGCAGGAAATCACATGTTTGAGATGTTAGATCGCTGGTATAAGCGTAAGTTTTCGGATCCGGATTCTCTTATGCTGTTAATGCTATTGATCTTTGTATCGGTATTGTTCGCAATTTGGGGCGATATTTTGATGCCAGTCATTGTTGCAGCTGTTATTGCATATTTACTTGATTGGCCTTTGATGCAGTTAATGAAGTTGGGATTAAGCCGGGTCTATGCCACCGTGATTATTGTGTTGGTGTTTATTGCGGTTTGTATTTTAACCTTTATTGGTTTAGTGCCCGTTATTACTCAACAAAGTGTGAATTTGATTAAGGAAACCCCGCAAATCTGGAATAAAGGTCAAGAGTGGCTGTTAACTTTGCCGGATCTGTACCCCAATTTCATCCAAATTTACCATATTCAAAATGTGTTGCAGGAGATCAATCAAAAGATTGTACAAGTTGGTGAAACACTTATTTCAGCTTCATTTAGCTCGTTGGCAGATTTAGGCGCAATTCTAATCTATTTGATTTTGGTGCCGTTGATGTTGTTCTTTATGCTCAAAGATAAGGACGTATTGATTGCGAATCTGTTGCGGATATTGCCAAACGAGCGACGCTTGATCAAACAAGTGAGCTCAGAAATGAACTTGCAAATTGCCAATTATATTCGTGGAAAAGTAATTGAAATTATCATTGTTGGTGCGGTTTCATCGGTGACATTTGCGTTTATGGATTTGCGCTATGCTGTGCTGTTAGGGGTGTTAGTTGGATTTTCTGTGTTAATCCCATACATAGGTGCGGCAGTGGTTACTTTGCCCATCGCCATAGTGGCGTTATTTCAATGGGGTATTACTCCCGACTTTTGGTATCTAATGATTGCCTATGGCATCATCCAAGCGTTAGATGGCAATGTGTTAGTGCCGATCTTATTTTCAGAAGCGGTCAGTCTACATCCTATATATATTATCGTTGCCGTACTGTTTTTCGGTGGTCTGTGGGGCTTCTGGGGCGTGTTTTTTGCGATTCCCTTGGCAACACTGGTTAAAGCGGTGATAAATGCGTGGTCACCCAGTGTAACTTATACCCCTGAAAGCGGAACTTAAGGTAGGCTTTAAACACACAAAAGGGAGCTAATATGCTCCCTTTTTCGTGTTTAGCGTTTGTGCGTATTAGTTGTTGCTTAAATAGTCTAATACGACTTGGTGGTGGTCTTTGGTTTTGAATTTATCAAATACATGGGAGACAACACCTTGGGGGTCGATCAAAAACGAGATGCGGTGGATACCGTCGTATTCTTTACCCATAAACTTTTTTGGTCCCCACACGCCAAACTGATTTGCCACAGCATGATCTTCGTCTGACAATAATGTGAAGTTTAGTTGTTCTTTGTCGGCAAATTTAGGCAAACGTTTTTGTGCATCTGGGCTAATGCCTAAGGTAACCACATTAAGTTTGTCTAATTGTGCTTTTGAATCTCGTAAACCTTGTGCTTGCACAGTGCAGCCTGGGGTCATTGCTTTCGGGTAAAAATACACTAAAACATTTTTACCTTTAAAATCGGCTAATGAGACGGGATTATCATTTTGGTCTTGTAAGGTAAATAGCGGGGCTTTGTCGCCAGCTTTAAGTCGATTCATGGAAAAATCCTAATCAGTTGAGTTATGTTTAACAATCTATTGGCATCTACGAATTTATCAATTTGTCCAAATTAATGGTTTTCGCTGATTTTGCCTTGCAAATTTAAGCTATCCAGTAGCTCATTGAATTGTTTAGTGAGCCCGACCATATCACCTTCAAGAGGCATACTAGCTACAAATTTAACTTTCATCTTTTCTTTTTGGCTATCTTGGTCGGTAAAAGTGTGTTGACGCAATGCACTAATAGCAGCATCGAAACTGGTTAACAGGGTTGAAACCTTATGAATCACGCCAGGTATATCGTCGCCGCTGATTTGCACGTCGATGAGATGCTCCAAGTTTTGCTTACTGTGGCGCTTTGTACGTTTCATCATAGACAGGAGATCATGGCTCTGGCAGGTTTGTGGTATTTTCAGCTCAGCCTTGGTGATTTCTAATTGCGAACCTTCCAGAATCATAGTTAGGGAAAAGTCTTCGCCATAAATAGCTTGCCGACTATCCAATATATTGCAACCTGTGGCGCTAACGGTATTGGAAATTTCACTTAAAATTCCCACATTATTGCCGCCCATAATGGTAACGATGAGTTGTTGTTTCATTAATTAAAATTAATTCAAAGTAAAAACGATGGGCGCATTATAAAGGAATTTTTAAGCTATTAAAAAACAACTATTTAAGTTTATTGATAAGGAACTAATTTAGCAGCAGAAAATCCAACCCTGCGAATCTTGTCGGTAAACAAAATAGGGCATTACTATTTTATTGATTATGTGCTTGTTTTTAGCGGGCTTGATCATTACCATTAGGCGCTCATTTTTGTGGAGAAAACATGTTTAAAGGTAGTTTTGTAGCGCTTGTGACCCCGATGGACCAAAACGGGGACGTAGATTATGTTGGCCTTAAAAAGCTAGTTGAGTTTCATATTGAAAATGGTACTCATGGTTTAGTGTCTGTAGGCACAACTGGCGAATCAGCAACTTTACCCTTTGAAGAACACATCGAAGTGGTGAAAAAGACGGTTGAATATGCAAATAATGCTATCCCAGTAATTGCGGGCAGTGGTGCGAATTCTACCTCTGAGGCTATTTTCTTAAGTAAACAGTTGGCCAATACCGGTATCGCCGGTTTTTTGAGTGTGGTGCCTTATTACAATAAACCACAACAAAAAGGCATGGTTGCGCATTTCGAAGCTATAGCGGATGCCACCGATTTACCGGTTCTGCTATATAATGTGCCGGGCAGGACGGTCGCGGATATGCTTCCTGAAACGGTTGCGATATTAGCAAAACACAAAAATATCGTAGGTTTAAAAGATGCGACTGGCGATATGCAACGTTTAAAAGAAACCCAAGCTGTAGTACCTGAAGACTTTTTGTTACTTAGCGGTGACGACTTAAGTAGTTGTGAATTTTTATGCAACGGTGGTCACGGTGTGATTTCAGTAACGGCCAATATAGTGCCGGCGGAAATGGCTAAAATGTGTGAATCTGCGGCAGCTCAAGATTTTGAACAAGCAAAAAGAATTAATCAATCGATTGCAGCCTTACACGAGGCGTTATTCATAGAGCCCAACCCAGTGTTGCCTAAGTGGGCTTTATACAAAATGGGCTTGATAGACAGTGCTTTTTTACGATTACCATTAATTCTTCCGGAACTCCAATCCAAAAAAGATATCGAAGAAGTCATGCGTGCAACAGGCATTCACATTAATGGTTAGAAAATACACTAAGGAAAAAAGCATGGCTCGATTGACAATGTTAGCAGTATGTCTAGGTGTAGGCGCGTTAAGCGGTTGCACTAGCCTTGAAGAAAGGCAACGTGCCAATGGTAATTATGATTACGTAGAAGCTGAAGAAAAAGTACCGTATAAAGTACCCAGTGACGTAGATACACCCTATTTAAAGAGTGATTATGACATACCTCCAATAGGAGAAAATGCCCCTAAAGAGTTGGTTGGAGATAAAGTTACGGTGACATCACCTTCTTTAGTCCTGCCTTTAGTGTCTGGCTCACATGTAGAAGAAGGTTTAAAAGAAGCGACGGTTTGGTTTGATCAAATTGATGATTCAGAAGCCTTAGATACTACGATTTGGAATTCGGTTATCAGCTTTTTAGATGATCGGGATATCGGTGTCGTGAATTTTGACAAAGAAGCACAAATATTAGTAACCGATTGGATGATTATTGAGCCTGATAAAGATAATGGCTGGTTTAATTGGACGACGACAGAGCGGAGTATTGGTCGACGCTTTGAATTCAACCTTGATATTAAACCTCATGGTCGAACGGCAAAACTGAAAGTACAATTACGTGATTACCTAGAAACCATTGGTGATGATGTTATTGCCGATATCAACTTCGAACAATCTCGCCGTAACGAAGTAGAAATATTAAACCAAGTTATTAGTCATTACGAAAAGCAAGTGCGCTTGGAAGATGTAAAGAGAATTCGTCAAATTCGTAGTGGGTTTGGTCTGGAAATGGGATTCAACCCAGATGGCAATCCTGCTTATGTAGTTGATGGTCAATATGATTTGGTTTGGCCCCGTCTATTGTTAGTGCTCCGTAAACTGGGCTTTAACGTGAAAGATTTAGATAAATCGACTGGGTTGCTGTTTGTAAATTACGGCGGAGCTGAGAGTTCTTGGTGGGATAACTTATTCTCTAAGAGTGATGGTCAGCTTGATTTAGAAAAAACCGACTACCGTATCCAAGTTAAGAAACAAGGTCCGAAAACGTCATTTACCTTATTGAGTGAAGAAAGTGAACCCTTTGAAGTCAAAAAAGTGACTGATTTGTTCCCCGCGTTTAAAGAAGCGATGGGCACAGAGAACTTAGATATTTAATCGAAACAACTAGCATTTAATTGGAATTTGCAACAAATGAGTTTAGCCAACACGGTTTTAGCGGTAAATGATGACTTACCGATTCGAACCCATGCTCCCGTTCATAGCGGAAAGGTTCGCTCGGTATATTGGTTGACTGAACAAGACAGTCGTCGGCTGATTCAGCAACACAATTATGATGTGGCAGAAGACACGCCTTTAGCAGTGATGGTTATCAGTGACCGTATTTCTGCGTTTGATTGTGTCTGGCGCGCTGAAGGTGGTTTAGACGGGGTACCTGGCAAAGGTGCAGCGTTAAATGCGATATCTAATCATTGGTTTGATTTATTTAAACAACAGGGTTTAGCAGACAGCCACATTCTTGATGTTCCTCATCCACTAGTTTGGATAGTACAGAAAGCCAAACCAGTTCTAATTGAAGCAATTGGACGACAGTACATCACCGGCTCTATGTGGCGAGCATATAGTAAAGGTGACCGTGACTTTTGTGGTATCAAATTACCTGAAGGTCTTGAAAAAGATAGTAAATTACCTGAATTGCTTATCACGCCGTCAACGAAAGGTGTTCTGAAAGGGATTCCTGGTGTACAAGAAGCAGATGATGCCAACATAACAAGGCAGTCTATTGTTGAGCATTTTACCCGTTTTAATTTTAAACAATTAAGCGATGTGGATTTGTACGAAAAGCTGTTAAAGCAAGGTTTTGATGTTATCTCTTCGGCGTTGGCTGAAATTGATCAAATATTTGTTGATACAAAATTCGAGTTTGGTTATGTCAAAGACAGACAAGGTAACGACAAGCTAATATACATGGATGAAGTGGGGACTCCCGATTCGTCACGTATTTGGGATGGTCCTGCATATCGCAATTCACAGGTAATTGAGAATTCTAAAGAGGGCTTTAGACAAATGCTATTGCAGTATTTTCCTGAGCCTGACATTTTGCTTAACAAAGACAGAATGACCGAGCGGTTCGCGTTAGCGCAAAATAATCTACTTCCGCAACAAGCGCTTATGGATTTATCTCAAACCTACGTGAATATAGCTGAAAAAATTACCGGTAAGCAATTACACCTTAGCGATAATCCTAAACAAGAAATTATTGACGTGCTCAAAGACAACTACGGGTTGGTTGATTAATTTAACCAGTCCGATAGCTCAACTCAAAAAAAGGTAGTAGCGCAAAACAAGCATTAACGTGAGTCAAGTTTAGGCTTTTGCAGGGGGGAATATGTCGAATAACTATCATTTTTATCAGCCCAAAGATGGTCATCCGTTAAAACATGATCCATTCAATGCCATTATCGCTCCAAGACCAATTGGTTGGATATCTACAGTCAATCAAGATGGTTCTGCTAACCTAGCGCCATATAGCTTTTTTAACGCATTTAATTACACACCACCGATTATCGGTTTTTCTAGCATCGGTTATAAAGACAGTGCAAGAAATGCGCAACGCAGCGGTGAATTTTGTTGGAATTTGGTTAGCGCTACGTTAGCCGAAGAAATGAACCAAACGAGTGCTATGGTTGATGGCGATGAGTTTGAATTGGCAGGTTTACAAAAGCGAAAATCAACTATTATCAGCCCCCCACACGTAGCCAAATCACCAGTGGTTATGGAATGTAAAACGACACAGGTTATTCAATTAAAAACCGCAGATAACAGCCTCTGTGAGACCTTTTTAGTTTTAGGTGAAGTCGTTGCGGTGCATATTGAAAAGTCGGCAATTGTCGATGGTGTTTACCAAACCGCCTTTAATCAACCCATTATGCGCGGCGGTGGGGTAGGAGACTATTTTTCAGTAGATGAAGCACAAAAATTTGAAATGTTAAGACCTAAATAACTCATTCGAATAAAATGCTAACTCGCTATTTGTTGTTTTTGGATTTCCTCAAACCACATTAACGCTTCATCTTTATTGCTGAAATATTGAATATTTTGATGTTTGAAAGATTTGACTCTGTGCCTAGCGATTTGTGCGATAATCTTGTTTTCTATGAGTAAGGCTTTGCCTATCATATTACGGGTGTTTAACCACTGATTAAACTCATCAATAATAGTGTAAGCCTCAGGAGTTGCACCTTCTAACTGCAGCATATCTGCAAAGATTAGAAAATCTTTATTGCCAAACTGTTCAAGCAACTCTCGCGCCTCCTGTGCAAGATGGGTTGTAGTTGCAGCATTAAACATTCCCACGAAACGCATAAATGCAATGTTGCCGTCGATATACAGGTTGTAAGAACCATAAGGCGTTTTCATAATCATTTTCCTCTTGATTAAGTTTGCATAGCCCAGGTTGCAAACGGGTTAAATTATTCCTTGAATAGGTGAATAATAGTCAAGTTGACGACAAAATAAACATAAATAATGCCAATTTAGCCTAAAGTATAAGGCGCATAAAATGCTGTTTTTGCTGGTTTGGTGCGCTTGAAAGTAAGCTGAATCTGAAATAAATCGGTTTAGTGTTTATAAGCGTGTTTTTTGATAGATAGAGGTTGCTTAGGTTTGTAATTATCTAATTTGGAAAGTCTATTTTATCTGTTTAATCCACTTCACAGCTTCGTTAAAATCATGGAAATATCTTAAGTTCTGTTTTTTTAATTCAGGTACTCTTTCAGACACTATTTTTCCCACAACGTCGTTTGAAACTACGATCGCTTTGGCTGCCAAATTTTGGGTATTCACCCATTGATTAAATTTATCGATCATTTCATATCCCTCAGGAGTAAGGCCCTCCATAGCGCGAATATCGATAAGATTACAAAAGGGTTTACCATCAAATTGGCTAATCATTTTTCTCGTTTCACTCAAATATGCCTGAGCTGTACTGCCACTAAACATACCGGTAAACGTTTGATAAACAACGTTGCCTTCAACACGAAATTGATAAGACCCAAGAGGCGTTTTCATTGAAGCCGTTCACCACCCAATTAATTAATATGACTCGTTTTTAGAGGGGACTCACTATCACCTGATCTAAATATGACATAAGCGTTTAATTTGAGAAAGTATAAAGGGAATTATTTTTCACTGCGAAGAAAAATCATTGTATTGCTTTGCCGAAGCATCAATTTTACTTATTAAGTGAAAACAACGTTAAAAATCATCCTCAACTGGAAAACAATCAATCTCAATAATGGATTAATTACAAAATAGTGCTTTTTTCCAGATAACAGCGGATTTCAAGAAAATTTCCAGATTCCAATCAAATATCATTATTTAGTTTGCCTATATTTTTATACTGTACAGGGAGTTACCTACTATGCTAAAAAAGTAACAATAAATAATTAAGGAAAATTTCGGTGTTATTTCAAGGAATTTTTCTAACTAAGAATATTGTTATGTTTTATGAATAAAGTTTTAGAGTTAGCATATTTTATAGTTTTATTGTTTTTTCTCACTGAAGGAAGAACTCTGTTGGTGCTGGCTTTAATATTTTCTTATTCAGCGTTTTTATACTTCAGAGACAAAGTGGTTCTTTGGTTGTCTGTAATATTTTATGTTTGGTTTGCTATTTTAGAGATATTACAGGTAGCTGAATTTCCTTTAATTAATGACGATGAATATATTTTTGGTATCGCTTTTTATCTTGTTTTATTCATACCTCTTTTCATTCAGATTATTCGGGAAAGCAAAACATAACAAGCGCATTAAAGTGGACGCCTAACAGTTGGCTGGCGCTCATTCTTTGCTAAGTTTAGCCAACTGTTATCCGCCATTTATGCGGAGCGTTATATGGCAAATGTTGAATATAGGTGATCTAATATGAATGAGGGTTTGATATTTGTAATTCCAGTATCAATTCTATCTTTCATAATCTTATTAGTTTGGTTTGTGAATGGTGCAGGTAAAAAAAAGTGGAAGTTAACATTCGTCTTAGTCTATGTTTTAATTTCTTGTGTACCCTTGGTGTTTAACGCTACTTTTTTTGCATTTTTATTATTGTTCTCCGGCGGTTTTGTAGTACCAGTATTATCGAGCAGGTGGTTAAATCGTAATGCCATATAACAAACCAATTATTCCGACCTCAACTCGCTGCGCTCGTTTCGTCGGCATATTGGGGCGTTATGAGGTAAAAGACTTAAATTTTGTAGTCGTTTAAACTGAACTTGGTGAGCTAAGTTTTCTGGTGGTTTAGGCCGTGCAATTCTTTCATTTTTCAAATAGAGTTTTTTGGCAATATCAGCCTGGTTACAGTTAGTATTACGGCAAGTTTAATCGCTTTAATATCAATGCTTGGTGTTTAAAACGTGTGGTACAGCTTGCGGCCACATTTTGTTAAATTGGCATTGTTCGTTGTTTCCAAATTACCGCTGCAAACATTGCAGTTGTTTTTAAAAGGCAAATAGGGTGTTATTACATCTATAAACTTTTTAAGGTCGGTATTTTGTCATCACCTCATAACAAACAAAAGCACCGGAAAAGCACTCGCTGGGCTTCGCCCAAATGCGCTCGCGCTTTCCGCTGTTTCGGGCGTTAGCAACCTAAGGAATGGTCAACATTGAGAAAGTTTTTTAGATTTTTTTGGAACGCTGGTGCCACTATATTTTGGGGAGGGCTAATTATCCTTACCCCTATTTGGTTGCTCGGATTTTTAATGGCAAGTGGTTGCTCATTTGATGAATATGAAGAACTATTTTCCCCGGATAAAAGTATGAGAGCGGTAGTTATAAACGCAGACTGCGGAGCAACCACAAATTGGCAAACCCAAGTGT